>JBOGHY010000250.1:0-20540 GCA_050742375.1 Acidimicrobiales bacterium
GTCATAGACGGCGCGGGTCCTTAGGCGGCTCACGTCGGAGCCGGCGTCAGGCTCGGAGACGCAAAAGGCCGCCAGGCTGGGCTTCCCGGGTGAACCGAAACACTGTGGCGCCCACTCGGCTACCTGCTCGGGCGTCCCGTTCCCGACGAGTCCCGCAAGGCCGAGCGTCGAGCCGAAGATGGAAAGACAGATCCCGGCATCTCCCCACGCAAGCTCCTCGTTCACCGCCGGGAGCAGCTGGCCCGTCGGATCCGCGAAGCAGTTGGCGACGAAGTCGAAGGAGTAGAGGCCTATCTCGGCTGCCTGCTCGATAATGGGCCAGGGCGTCTCCTCGCGCTCATCCCATTCGTGGGCGGCCGGCCGCACGACGTCCTCGGCGAAGTCGTGAACCCATTTGAGGACCTGTAGCTGGTCCTCGTTCAGCTCAAGTGAAAAGTCACCGATGGTTGCCCGCACCTCGATCCCCCGCAGTCCGGCGCCCAAGATCAAATGACCGATGGACTGGTAACCAACAACATTACCGATCCCGATCTGGACGAGACGGGTGCGGCGGCGAGACATCCCCGGAAAAGACCGGCCGATCGGCAGCCGCGCGACGACGAGGCCGGTCCGGCGCCGGCAGCAGCGCGAGAAGGGCGCGCGACGGCCGCCCGAGGCGGTGCGCGGGAAAGGGCCGAAGGCCCCGATCAGTGACGGCGCCGGAAGGCCGGCGAGAGCGGGCCGGCGCTCAGAGCGCCCTGACGTTCGCCGCCTGGAGGCCCTTTTGGCCCTCCTGGACGTCGAACTCGACCTCCTGACCCTCGGTGAGGCTGCGATAGCCCTGCATCTGGATCGACGAGTGGTGGACGAACACGTCCGCCCCGTCGCTTTGTGAGATGAAGCCGTAGCCCTTCTCTGCGTTGAACCACTTCACTACTCCGGTCGCCATTTTTGGCGATCCCCCTTGCACTCGCTCGCTACTGTTCCGCGACGACGCCAGGTACGCGGGCGCCCTCGGCCGGGCACTCGGTGGTCCTGTGAGGAGCTCCAGCCCGTCCGGCGGCGCGTACGCGCCTGAGCGTCGATCGCTCGGGCGAGAGGCTAGCAGAAGTTGCACCTGGTCGCGCAAGTGCCCGCGGGCGGTTCCGGGGAGTCACCGGGACTCGGCTGCCACGCTCCCACAACGTACCCCGACATAGACGGCGATTCCTGCGGCGGAGCGCCCCACCCGATCAGGAGAGCACCCTCGTGCCGGCCGGCGTGTCCTCCACGCGGTAGCCGAGCGCGGCGATTTCCTCGCGTAGGCGGTCGGCAAGGGCGAAGTCGCGGGCTTCGCGGGCGGCGTCGCGCCGGCGCGCCAGATCGGCGGCCTCCTCGCTTATCCCCCGGGCCTCAGCCGGCTCCAGGCCGAGGGCCGAGAAGGCGTCGAGAGCTGCGCGCCCAAGGGCGAGACCGCCAGGGACGTCACGGCGGTCAAGGGCGGAATTCGCCGCCCGCATCGCCTCGAAGAGCACGGCGACCGCCCGCGGGGTGCCGAGGTCGTCGTCCATCTCGGCCCTGAACCTCGAAAGCACCTCCGGCGACGCACCAGCCGGTCGGACGCGCTCGATCTGTCCCGCCTCGGAAAGCCGCCGCGCGAGTGCATCGAGCCCCGAGAGCGTTCGCCCGGCCTCCGCCAGGCGGTCCTCGTCGAGGCGCATCTGCTCGCGGTAGTGCGCCTGGGCCACGACGAGGCGGTAGGCCCGGCGGTCGTGGGAGGCGACGAGATCGGCGAGGCCGACGGCGTTGCCGAGAGAGCGCGACATCTTGTCGGTGCCCGAGACGAGCATCCCGTTGTGTGCCCAGTGCCGGGCAAAGCGCCGGCCAAGGGCGGCCGCCTGGGCGCGCTCGTTCTCGTGGTGAGGGAATTTCAGATCCTCGCCGGCCCCGTGAAGGGAGAAGTCGTCTCCCAAGAGCTCGAAGCACATGGCAACGCACTCGGTGTGCCAGCCCGGCCGCCCCGGGCCAAAGGGCGAGGGCCAGCTCGGCTCCCCCGGCTTGGCCGCCTTCCAGAGGACGAAGTCGACGGGCGAGCGCTTCTTCTCGTCCACGGCAACGCGCGCTCCCGCCCGCAGCGACTCGATCGGTTGGTGGGCGAGGAGCCCGTAGTCGGCCACAGAGGCGGCGTCGAAATAGACGCCGTCAGGCGTCTCGTAGGCGGCCCGCCCGGCGATGAGGTCGCCAATCACGCTGAGCATCTGGCCGACGTAGTCGGTCGCCCGGGGGGCGTGGTGCGGGCGAGCGACGCCGAGGGCGTCCATCGACTCCCACCACTGCTCCTCGTATTGGGCCGCCACCTCCTTCCAGCCCCTGCCAGAGTCGGCGCCCGCCTTGATGATCTTGTCGTCGATGTCGGTGATGTTCGAGACGTGCAGCACCTCGGTCCCGGTCCACTCCAGGTAACGGCGCACGAGGTCGAAGACGAGGCTGAATCGGCCGTGACCGACGTGGGCCGGCCCGTATACCGTCGGGCCGCAGATGTACATCGAAAGCCGCCCCTCGACGGGCTCGAGCCTGCGCTGCGACGCGCTCGCCGTCTCGAAGAGGCCCAGCACGCAAGTACCGTACTAGCGCTATGGAGGCCCCCCGTATCCCAGCCAAGCCGAGCCTCGACGGCCTCGAGGCCAAGTGGTCGGCCCGATGGGAGTCCGAGGGCACCTACCGCTTCGATCGCAGCAGACCCCGACCGGAGGTCTACGCCATCGACACGCCGCCGCCGACAGTCTCGGGCTCGCTCCACGTCGGCCACGTCTTCTCATACAGCCAGACCGACGTCGTCGCGCGGTTCCAGCGCATGCGCGGAAAGGCCGTCTTCTATCCCATCGGATGGGACGACAACGGCCTCGCCACCGAGCGGCGGGTGCAGAATTTCTTCGGGGTTCGCTGCGACCCCTCGCAGGCCTACGTCGAGGATTTCAAGGCTCCCTCGCCCGCCCCCTCGCCAGCTGTCGGCATCTCCCGGCCCAACTTCGTCGAGCTCTGCTACGAGCTCACAGCCACCGACGAGGGTGCCTTCGAGGACCTGTTCCGCCGCGTCGGCCTCTCCTTTGACTGGGCGCACAGCTACACGACGATCGACGAGGTCTCCCGCCGCACCTCCCAGGCGGCCTTCCTCCGCATGCTCGCCCGGAACGAGGCGTACCGAGCCGAGGCGCCGACGCTTTGGGACGTCGACTTCCGCACCGCAGTCGCCCAGGCCGAGCTCGAGGACCGGGAACGCCCGGGCGCCTACCACCGGATCCGCTTCGCCCGCGCCGAGGGCGGGACGCCTATCGAGATAGAGACGACGCGCCCCGAGCTCATCCCTTCTTGTGTCGCCCTCGTCGCCCATCCCGACGACGCCCGCTACGCCCCCCTTTTCGGCACGGCCGCCCGCACGCCGCTCTTCGGCGTCGAGGTGCCCGTCCTCTCACATCGTCTCGCCGACCCGGACAAGGGCTCGGGCATCGCCATGGTCTGCACCTTCGGTGACACGACAGACGTGCAGTGGTGGCGCGAGCTCGGTCTTGCGACTCGCACCGTCGTTCAGCGCGACGGCCGCCTCGGCGAGGCCCCTTTCGGCGAGTCCGGCTGGGAGTCCTCCGACCCGGCGGGCGCGAGGGCCTCCTACGGCGAGCTCGCCGGAAAGGGTGTCGGCAAAGCGCGCGAGCGCATCGTCGAGCTCCTGCGAGACTCGGGTGACCTCGTCGGCGAGCCCCGGCCGATCGTGCATGCGGTCAAGTTCTACGAGCGCGGCGAGCGTCCCCTCGAGATCGTCTCCTCCAAGCAGTGGTTCGTGCGCTCCCTGGCGATGCGCGAGCGGCTCCTTGATCGCGGCCGGGAGCTGTCCTGGCACCCCGAGTTCATGAGGGGGCGCTTCGAGACCTGGGTGGAGGGGCTTGCCTCGGACTGGAACGTCTCGCGCCAGCGCTATTTCGGGGTTCCGTTCCCGATCTGGTACCGCCTCGGAGAAGATGGTGAGGCGATAGAAGGAGCTTTCGTCGTGCCCGACGAGAGGCGGCTCCCGGTCGACCCGTCCACTGACGTGCCCGAGGGCTACGAGGCCGCCCAGCGCGACCGGCCGGAGGGCTTCAGCGGCGATCCAGACGTGATGGACACCTGGGCCACCTCGTCGCTCACTCCACAGATCTCCGGCGGATGGATTGACGACCCAGACCTGTTCGCCCGCGTCTTTCCGATGGACCTGCGCCCGCAGGCGCACGACATCATCCGCACGTGGCTGTTCTCGACCGTGGTGCGGGCCGAGCTCGAGCACGGCGAGCTGCCGTGGCGGCATGCGGCCGTCTCGGGATGGATCCTCGACCCCGACCGCAAGAAGATGTCGAAGTCCAAGGGCAACGTCGCCGTGCCGATCGAGCCGATAAAGGAGTACGGCGCCGACGCCGTGCGCTACTGGGCGGCCTCGGCCCGCCTCGGCGCCGACGCCGCCTACGACACCCAGCAGATGCGCGTGGGTCGACGCCTCGCCATCAAGATCCTGAACGTCTCGCGCTTCGTGCTTTCGCGCGCCGCCGGCGGCGCGACAGGCAAGGCCGCTGTGACGGCGCCGATCGACGTCGCCCTCCTCGCACGCCTTCGGGGCGTCGTCGCCGAAGCGACCGCGGCCCTCGAGGGCTACGAGCACGCACGCGCCCTCGAGCTCACCGAGTCCTTCTTCTGGTCCTTCTGCGACGACTACGTCGAGCTCGTGAAGGCGCGAGCCTACGGAGCCGGCGGGGACGCCGCGGCGCCACCAGGAGCGGCGACTTCGAACGGGGCAGCCTCGGCGACGGCGGCGCTCGTGAGTGCCCTCGGCGTGCTCCTACGGCTGCTGGCGCCCTTCCTTCCGTACTGCACCGAAGAGGCGTGGTCTTGGTGGCACGAGGGATCGGTCCACCTTGCCCGCTGGCCCGAGCCCGAGGAGCTCGACTCCCCCGCCGGTGCCTCCCTTCGGCTGGACGGCCTGCTCGACACCGTGGCCGAGGTGCTCAGTGCCGCCCGGCGCGCGAAGAGCGAGCGGCATCTGTCCATGCGGGCGCCTATCGCCCGTCTCGCCGTCAGCGGGCCTCTCGACAGGATCGCCCTCGTCGAGTCCGCCCGGGACGATCTCGTCGCCGCCGGGGGCATTGCCGAGCTGTGCCTGACAGGCCTGGCAGACCGGGCTACGGGTGCCGAGCTCGAGATCGACGTCGACCTCGGAGCCTGACCGGGTGAGGTTCGGGTCTCAGACTCAGGATGTGGACGCGAGCTGGCGTGCCGTTCCCTCGGGATCGGCGCAGCCGACGACGAGCTCGTCGTAGCCGGCGCCCTCGAGGCGCACACGAACGCCGCGCGGCGTGTCGTGATGGACGACAGCGAAGGTCTTCGTCGAACCCCCGGCGAGGAACGTGCCGATGGCGAAGCGTCCCGGCCAGCGCGAGCCGATCACCTTGAGGCCGCTCACGGCGTCGTAGGCGTCGTCCACCACCTCGACGCCGCGTACCGACGAAGCAGGCACCCGAACGTCGCCGTGTGCCGCTTCTGCCTTCTCGATGCCGCTCAGGACGACGACGAGGTCTTCTCCCTCACGACGAAGCTCTGCCATTGCTACCCCCTCATGTCAGGGCAAGACGCCCGTCGCCGGGCGTCGCCTCGGTTGGATCGAGTCGGGCCCGCACGTGGCCGCCAAGCTCCTTCGTCACCGAGAACCAGTCGGACGCAAGCCCGAAGTCGATGGCCCACTGGGTACCAGAGAGCGACTCGGTCACCCCGGTCGTGCCGATCGCCTCGATCGCAAGGACGCGACCGCCGCCTGCCCCGAGCCCGTTGCGCTTCACGACCCTGACCGACGAGAGCGTCCCGATCGCGCGCAGCTTGTGCTCGATCTCCCCGACCGGGACCGAGGCCTGCCAGTCGTGCCACGGGTTGCAACCGAGGCTGTTCGGTCCGCCCAGGCAGACGGCGTCACCGCCGTCGGCGACGGGAGCAAAAGCGGAGCTGCCGGCGGTGTAGCCACCCGACGAGGGAGAGTACTGGGTCGGTGCCGGAGCTCCGTCGAGCTCGAGGACCTGCCCTGCCGTGTCCAAAGAGGCGAGGGTCGAAAGCGGGTTCTCGTCGCCGGTGCCGGCCATATAGGACTGGCAGCCGTCGTCACAGGTGTCGGCATATCCGTTGAAGCCGCCCTCGGCAATCTCGGCGAGCACGTAGGTCCTGACGGCGACCGCCTGCGCCTCCAGCTCCTGGAAGCCCCACCTCTCGTGCTGCGGACCGGGCGGTCCGAAGATCCCCCATCCGGCCGGCGACTCGCTCGGGAGGACGTCGTCGACGTACTGCTCGAGGGGAACGAGGCTGAGGGTACGCGCCGCTCCGTCGTGGTCGAGGGCCTCGATCCGGCCGCGGTAGGTGACCACCTTGTGACCGGCGCGGCACAGCTGGAGGAGATCGCCTGGCGGAGCGCCCGGCGCCATGGATGCCGGCGAGAAGACCGGGTCGAGGAGGCCTGTCGCGATCGGGGTCCACGCATTCCCAGGCGCCGAGCACCCGGCGGCCCGCCGGATGCTCCAGGTGCCCTTAGACGGGCCTGATCTCGACAACACCGCCATGAGCGCCGAGCCGGCCGGCGCCCGGTAGGTCGCCGCCGTGGAGCCTTTGGCCTGTGCGGTGGAGCTTGCGGCCCGTGCGGTGAAGATCGAGGCGGAGGTGACGGTGATCGGACGGCCGCTGTTCTCTCCGATCATGACGGCGATGACCCGGCGATCAGCTGCAGGCGAGAGGTTCTCGAACTTCGTGGCGGGATAGAAGTGGGCGAGAATCCACTTGTAGGTCTTGTGACCGGCGGCCGCGTAACCGAAGGCGCCCCACTGCGAGAGCCCCCACCCCGCCCCGGCACCGTGCCCGGCAAAGGTCACCTCCGGCGCCGGGAACGGAGGACGGGTGCCCGTCCGCGTGGACCTTGCGTGCGCCGCCGCGACTCCGACCGGCGCCGCAAGTGCGACCGAGGCGGTGAGAGCCACGGCGGTGGTGAGGGTCACCGCGCTCGAGCGGCGGGCGCGACGGAGCCAATAGAGATTGTGCCCGATGGGCACGATGGTACTTCGAAGAGCTGCGGGCTCCGAGAAGGCGACCGTCGGGTAGCGCCTCAGGCCCTCCCTTGGACCGAACGTGCCACCTGTCCGACGACGGCCTCGACGGCTTCGCGAAAGGCCTGCCGGGCGCCCTCGGCGGTGAACCCGGCCGCCCGCTCGAGCCCGCTCTTGACGATCGCCTCGCGCAGGCCGGTGTCGGTGAGCACCCGCCTGACCGCGGCCGCCACAAGGGCGGGCTCCTTCGAGGCCAGCACCACGCCGGCGTCGAGGACGGTCTCGGGGACGGCAGCGGTGCCGTAGGCGACAATCGGCAGGCGGTGGTACATCGCCTCGAGGAGCGGCACGCAGAAGCCCTCGTGGTCCGAGCAGCAGACGAACACGTCCGCGGCCTCGTAATAGGCGGCCAGATCGGCGGCACTGACAGAGCCCACAACCTCGATCGACGACCCGAGCCCGAGCACCCCGGCGAGGGCTCGAACCGCCGCCCCGTACGGCTGGCAGCTCTCTCGCCCGACGAGGTGGAGGCGGGCGGCGGGATCGTAGGCCCGGCGGTAGCAGGCGAAGGCCCGGATCACATCGTGGTGCGCCTTGTGGGGAAGCATCTGGCCGACGAAGAGCCAGTCCGCGCCCCCGTTCCCCTTGGGCACCCGCAGTTCGGCCGCCTTTTTCGGGTCGGCGCCGTGGGTGGAGTTCGAGCGGTCGATCATGAGCGGGGCGACGGCGCTTCTTCGGTAGCCGGCGGAGTCGAGCTCGGCGGCGTTGTAGGCGGAGTCGCCGATGCCGAGCTCGCACAGCGGCGCCAGCTCGAGCAGCTGGCGGCGGCCGAGACGTACCTCCCCTCCGAGGAACGGCATGAAGGACTCGACGAGCTCCGGCGGGGTGATGTTGTGGTAATTGACGATCTTCGGGCCCGGATGGGCGATCACCGGCTCGGCGGCCGGGCTGCCGATCGAAAGCTGGTAGCAGAGCCACTGGCGCCCGCCTTCATCGCGCGGCAGCGCGTCGAGGAGCCGCACTCGCCCGGCGAGGCCAGGTCCGTGATTGCGAGCGAATATCTCCGAGACGAAGCCCATGGAGCGCAGCACCGCCTGCGCCTCGAGGGTGTGGTGGCTGACGGCGTCTCGTTCGACGATCGATGGAATGACCTGGTCAAAACGCACGGGGCGGGCCGGAGATCGCCCGTTGTGGTCGTTCACGACCGCCTGGCCGCCACCGCGTAGTGGGATCCGGGGATCGGCTCGTGCACGGCGATGTCGACGAAGCCGTAGCGGGAGAGCAGGTGGCACCAGGTCACCGGGTGAAGGGGCCGAGCAGGGAGCAGGTCGGCGCCGAGCGGATCGGCCCGCACCGCCGCCTCAGGCGAGGGGCTCACGATCACGATTCGCCCGCCGGGGGCCATCTTTCTCCCCGCGAGATGCACCGTCGCGCGGGCAGAGGACGCCCGGAGGTGCCCCGCAAAGCCGCTGAGGACGAGACCGCGTAGCTGGCGGCGTCCGCACGCGGCGAGGCTGTCGAGCGAGTCCAGGCTGCGCACGGCACCGGCGCCGCCGAGCTGGGCGAGCACCCATGTCTCGAGGGCTGCAGGGACGCCGGCCGAGACGTCCCCCGGAGCGCGCTGGAAGGCGCGAGCCGAAGGACTCAGACGGGCAAGGCCCCGGAGCGCCGGCGAGCCGGCGGCCACCCGGCCCGCTCTCGCCGTCAGGACCTGGCCGCGGGTGGCTGTGGCGTCGATGACGTGGCCGGCGGTGCCGATCGCCCGCCGCTCGACCGCCCGCAGCGGTGGCCCAGCCAGGGCCCGCGCTCGGCGGCGCGCCGCTCCGGCCACCCGGCGGGCGTCAACCGCCGTCACTGGGCCCGCACCGGGGCCGGGGCCGGTCGGCACCACCGGCCGGTGATCGAGGGCGGCTGGATCTGCCGAGATCTGCGACCAGGCACGACCCGTCTCTGCCTCGAGACCGTCGAGGGCGCCGCCGTCCGCGCGCAGAGCCTCGGCTTCGGCGGCGATCTCGGTCCGGGCCAAGTCGAGTATCGCCGCAAGGCTCGGCGGCGGCGGAGCTCCCGGCGAGGGCTCGCTCATCTGCCCCGCTCTGCGGAAAATAGGCCGGCCAAGGCAGAGCTCACGTCCCGATGCGCGACGGCTCGGCCGAGGAGACCCTCACTGCGAAAGGGAGGGCGAACAGCCCAGTGGCCCTCCCCGGGTTCACGACCTCGACGGTGGTAGCCGGCTCGAGGCGGGCGTGCACCTTGCCGCCTCGGGCGTCCTGGATGCGCACGTTTATGGCATAGAGGCCGTCGCCTAGGAGCATCTGAGGGAATTCGAGCTGAACGCTCGTCGGGCCGGGCGCAAGGTCGTGGGTCTCGCCCATCATGTCGCTGTCGCAGTCGAAGATGAGCGCCCCGTTCTCGGCCCATATCGAGCATCCGAAGGCGACGTTGGGCACCCGCTCGCGGGCCACGACCTCGAGCAGGACCGTGACCGCCTCACCCGGAAGGACGTGAGCCCGCTCCAGGGCGCCGGGCCGCTCGACCCGACACGCCTTGATGGTGACCCTGCGGGTGGCGGGCGTCGCCGGCACGAGAGCCGCCGAGGCGGAGAGCGAGGCGCCGCGGGCACCAGCTACGACAGAGGTACCGGGCGCACTCGACGCGCCGGCCTGGCCACGACCCGAGTCGGGATCTTCGACAGCAGGCAGCCCCAGCGTCTCGCCGGTGGCGATAAGGGTTTCGCGAAAGGCTCGGATGGCCTCGCCCGGCGGGGCGATGGTGACGACCTTGCCGGCCTCGATGACGGTCACGCGGCTGCAGATCTGGCGCATGACGTCAGGCGCGTGGGAGACCACCACGATCGTCCGGCCCTCCATCTGGAACTGGTGGATGCGTTCCATGCACTTTTGCTGGAAGCGCTCGTCGCCGACGGCGAGCACCTCGTCCACGAGGAGGATGTCGGGGTCCACGTTCACGGCGACGGCGAACCCGAGCCGGACGTACATGCCCGAGGAGTAGAAGCGCACCTGGTTGTCGATGAACTCCTCGAGCTCGGCGAAGGCGACGATATCGTCGAAGCTCCGTTCGATCTGGCGACGCGAGAGGCCGAGCAACGAGGCGTTGAGGTAGATGTTGTCCCTGCCGGACATCTCCGGCTGGAAGCCGGCGCCTAGCTCCAGCATGGCGGCGAGCTGGCCGCGCAGCACGATCTGGCCCTTGGTGGGGGTGAGGATTCCGGCGATGCACTTGAGCAGGGTCGACTTGCCCGAGCCGTTGCGCCCGAGGATCCCGAGCGTCTCACCCTGGTCGATGTCGAAGTCGACGTCCGAAAGCGCCCAGAATTCCTCGAAGGGAACCTTGCCTGCGTGCACGATGCGCTCCTTCAAGGAGGTGTACTTCTCCTTGTACAGCCGGAACCGTTTCGAGACGTGGTCGATCTCGATCGCCGGTGCCATCTTGGCTAGAGCTCCTCGGCGAAGTTGCCCTCGACGCGACCGAAGACGGCCATGGCGACGAAGAACAGGATGAGCGAGACTCCGAGGACTACGGCTATGCCCTCGTAGTAGGTGCCATGCGCCCAGCCCGGCAGCGGGGAGGTCACCCCCGCCGGGTTCGTCTGGTTTGGCGGGAGCACGTTGCCGTACAGGCAGCGCTGGAAACCGAGGA
Source organism: Acidimicrobiales bacterium (assembly GCA_050742375.1). Lineage (GTDB taxonomy): Bacteria > Actinomycetota > Acidimicrobiia > Acidimicrobiales > Bog-793 > JAKATT01. The sequence goes on from JBOGHY010000250.1 coordinate 10,713, forward strand.
CGATCCACAACAAAGGGTCCGCCTCGTAGAGGAACCTTATGTGGTGGAGAGTGACGGCCGAGAACGGATAGACGATCGGCGGCCCGAAGAAAAGGGCTACGAGGAGCACCTCGACGAAGTGCTGGACGTCGCGCAGGTAGACGTTCACCGCCGAGAGGAGCACTGCCAGGCCGGCCGACATAACGATGTCGGTGAGAAGGGCGAGCAGCAACATCGGCATGGACTCCCAGGACGGCTGGACCTGGAAGCCGACAAGGAAGGCAACGAGGATGCAGCTTTGGAACACGAAGTAGCAGATCGAGACGCCGACCTGTGACAGGGGGAGGATCTCGCGGGGGAAGGCGACCTTCTTCACGATCCCAGCGTGGCCGACAAGCACACCCGTCGACGACATGAGCGAGTTGTTGAAGAGGTTCCAGGGGAGGAGCCCACAGAAGAGATAGATGGCAAAGTAGGGGATAAGGCTGTGGAGGAAGTACTTGAAGACGACGTAGTAGATCATAAGGACGAGGGCCGGGTTGAGAAAGCTCCACACGAAGCCGAGGACGGAGTTCTTGTAGCGCACCTTCAGCTCTTTGCGGACGAGGAACCAGAGCAGCTCGCGGGCGGCGAAGATCTCCCCCAGGCGCTTGCGGATGCTGACCTTGGCGGCGACCACGCGGGCCGGAGGCTCGGCCCGCCCCGGGGCGTAGCCCCGCGGTGACAAAGATGCACGCCCACCCTCGGCGAAGGTCCCCGTTCGCCTGCGCTGTGGAGGTGACGCGACGGCAGCCTCCTCGCGCACCTTGCCCATCGACAACACACCCTCCTGCCCCGCGCCGAGGCGGAGGTCGCCAGAGCGGGGTGCACAGGGGATCCTACTGCCGCGAGCCCTCTTCCAGCCCGCAACGAAGCCCGGCGGCTCCGCCTCCGCCGCCGCTTTGCTCACTACGCTTCGGCGAAGGCCCCTACCTCCCAAAGGAGCACCGATGACACCGCTGGTGAGCCGCCGCTGGCAGAGAGCGAAAATCTCCATCGCCGACGAGGTTCACTCACGCCTTCGCAGGGCCGAGGAGGACTCCGCCGAGCGGGAGGCCGAGACACTGCGCCAGCTCGGCGACGTCTTCTCCGAGCTGAGGCGCATCGCCGAGACGCTCGGGGAGCTGCACCGCAAGGTCGACGGCCTGCAGGCGAAGGTGGATGCGTTGACGGCCGCTTTTGAAGGGCGGGCGGCCGAGCTGCGCGACATGGTCGCCGTCCAGATGGACGCCGACAGCCAGTCCCAGGAGCTCCTCGGGCGCCTCGTCGCCTCCACCCGGTCACGCCTCGAGGTCGTCGAGGAGGCGGTGCGGGAGCAGGCGTGACGGAGGCCGGCAGCGTCGTCGTCGACCTAAGGGCCGCCCAGAGCCCGGACCACCGAGGGCGCGGGGTGGGGAGCTATGCCGTCGCCCTCTCGCTCGCCCTCGAGCGCTGCCGACCCGACCTCGTCGGGCGCTACCTGCTCGCACCCGACTGGCCGCCGCCCGCCGTCTCGGAGATCCTTGCCCTCGTAGCCTCCGGCAAGGTGGCCTACGCCGGGACGCCAGGCTCCATGCCGGGGAGCGCTCGCGTCTACCACTCGATGTCGCCCTTCGAGCTCGGCGCCGCCACCTCGCAAATCTGGCCGCCGGAGGTCGAGCACCTCGGACTCCGCTTCTCGACGATGGCCTTCGACCTCATCCCCTTGAAGATGCCGGCGGACTACCTCGCCGATGCCCGCATGCGGCGCCGCTACCGCGCCCGGCTCGAGCTCGTGCGCTTAGCCGACGCCGTCCTCGCAATCTCCGAGACCACCCGCGGTGACGTGATCGATCTCCTCGGGGTCGAGCCCGGCCGTGTGACGTCCATCGGGACAGGCACCTCCGGGGATCTCGTCCCGCCGGACTCTCTGGCCGACGCCGCAGAAGCGGCCGCCGCCGCCGTGGCGGGATTGCGCACCCCCTTCGTCCTCTACCCCGGCGGCAGCGACGGGCGCAAGAACATCGAGCGCCTCATACGAGCGTTCTCGGACCTCGACGAGCCGCTGCGAGAAGGGCACCAGCTCGTCGTCGCCTGCGACCTGCCGCCGCTCATGGCTAACCACTTCCGCGTCGTCGCCGAGTCGCTCGGCGCGTCGCCCTCGCTGCTCATGACCGGTCACGTCACCACCGAGGCGCTGAGACTCATGTACCAGTCCTCGGCGCTCGTCTGCTACCCGTCGCTCGCCGAGGGCTACGGGCTGCCGGTCGCCGAGGCGATCGCCTGCGGCGCTCCCGTCGTGGCGTCGGACCGCCCTCCCCTCGACGAGCTGGTGCCGCCCGAGGCGCGCTTCGACCCGCTCTCCGTCGACTCGATCCGGGGCGCCATCGAGCGGGGGCTCACCGACGGCGCCTTTCGCGCCGAGGCGCTCCAACGCTCGAGGGAGCGGCGGGGGATCGAATCCTGGGACGACGTCGCCGACCGGGCGGCGAAGATCTTCGACCAGCTCTCGGCGCCGCCGCCACGTCCCTGGCGCCGGGCTCCCCGCCTTGCGGTCGTCTCGCCCTTCCCTCCGGTCCAGTCGGGCGTCTCCTCCTACAGCGCCCGCCTCGTCGAAGCGCTTGCCCATGTGCTCGAACGGGCCGCACCGGGAGCCGAGCTCGTCTGCTTCGCCGACGGGCTCGACCGCCACTCCACAGTCGCGGCCCCGGACCAGGTCGGCGACGGACTTGTCAGCTCCGAGCACGCCGGCGAGGTCTCCGCCTCACCAGTGCCCGTGGACGCCCGCGAGCTCCTCGCGAGCGAAGCCGTCACCGGAGGCTTCGACCACGTCGTGTACGTCCTCGGCAACAGCGAGTTCCACGCCGGCGCCCTCGGCGCCCTGCGCCGGCGCCCGGGCGTGGTCATCGCCCACGAGATCCAGCTCGCCAACCTGCTGCGGTACTCGGCCTGGATGCCGGGCGCCGTCCCCGGCGGCGTCGAGGCGGCCGTCGCCCGCTCGTACGGCGGGCTTCCCGCGTCGCTCGGGTGGCACGACTCGCCCGACCCGGCTGTGGACGAGCGCTTCGGGCTCATGATGTTCCGCGACGTCGCCGCCGACGCCTCGATGGTCCTTCTCACCTCCGAGGCTTCGAGGCAGCTGGCGGAGGTCGACGCCGGACCGGAGCTCTCGGCCCGTCTAGGTGTCCTCCCCTTCGCCTTCGCCCTCTCCGAGGCCGATCTCTCCGTCCTGCGAGCCGCCCGGCGCGACCCAGCCGCTGCCGAATCGGGCGGTCGCTCCGAGCCGCCGACGATCGCCACCTTTGGCATCGTCGATCCTTCGAAGCTCCCAGGCGTGCTGGTCCAAGCCGTCGCCATCCTCGGGCGGCGGAGGCGGCCGGTGAAGCTCTTGTTCGTCGGACCCGTAAGCGATGCCGTCCGTGGCGCCGTCGAGCGCGAGGCGGCGGCGGCCGGCGTCGGCAGGGCCGTCGAGCTCACCGGGGCACTTGGCCGACACGAGTACCTCGGCCTGCTGGCCGGCGTCGTGGTGGCCGTGCAGCTCCGGAGGGGTTTTCGTGGGGAGGCGTCGGCGGCGGTAGGCGACTGCCTAGCCGCCGGGCTTCCCGTCGTCGTGAGCGACCTGGGCTGGTTGGGCGACCTGCCTGGCGACGCCGTCGTGAAACTGCCGCCGTCCGCCGGGCCGGAGGCGCTCGCCGACGAGCTCTTCGAGCTGCTCGGCGACCCGACGCGGAGGTCTCAGCTTGGGGAACGGGCCGCCGCTCTGGCGGCAGAGAGCACCTTCGACAAGGCCGCTCGGGCTCTTCTGCGGGCGCTCGGCATCTCGCAAGAGCGCCCCGGCGACCCCGACGTCAGGAGCCGCTGAGCAAAGCTCTCGCCTCGCGCCGGAGACTGAGGGCGAGGCGGGCCACCGCCCGGGTGACCTCCCGGCGCTCGGCGGCGGCCAGCACCGCAAGAGCCGCGCGGCGAGACGGGCTCGACCGAGGGGGGCGTGGCCCGAGAGCACCGAGGTCGGGCACTCCAGCGCCCGGGCACGGCAGCCATTCCCACTGGGGCACCCGGGTCCTTCCGTCGCTGCCAGGTCCGGGCAGCATCCCACGGCCGGCGAGAGCCAGGCGCTCGGCGGCCGCCCTGCGCCTAACCACGGCCATCGCCTCGCAGGCCGAAACTGGCCCCTTCTCCGCCCAGCCCTCGACCGCTGCGCCTGGCGCCGGGCCGGCAGGCCCGGCACCTTGGACCACGAGGCGATCGGCGAGCTCACTCATCTCGCCGGACAAGGCCGCCGCCACGGACTCGTCGCCCACCTCGATCCGCGTCGCCACGTTCCACAGCCGCCGCGCCGCACGCCCGCCGAAGCCTCCGGGCAGGTCGTCGAGGCCGGTCAACCGGATGGTCGCCGGCGGCCCGGCGCCAAGCGCCGCCGAAAGGGCCAAGAGGCAAATAGCCCGCTCGATTCGCCCCGCACGCCCGCGCACCGGCAGCCCGGGCTCGAGTTGAACGACGACCCGGTCGTAGCGCCGGGCGGCGAGCGCCACCTCGAGGGCGCAGGTGAGCCCCGGACCGGCGAGATATCGGTGCGCCGAGGCGAGTGGATCGAGAGCGAGCACCTCCACCTCCGCGCCTTCCTGCCTCAAGGCGAGCACCTCGGCGAGAAAGGACCCCTGGCGCGCGCCCTCGGGCGGCGGGGTCGAGCCCGCCGCGAGCACCCTCACAAGAAGGTCTCCAGCGACGCCTCCATGGAGTCGAGCACGGTCGGCCAGGTGTAGTTGGCCAGCACGTACTCGCGGCCGTTGCGGGCGAGCTCGGCGGCGAGCTTGGGCGCCTCTGCGACAAGGCGGAGGCACTCGGCGAGCTCGAGCTCGTCATGGTAGAGCAGGCCCCCGCCGGACCGCTCGCAGTGCCAGGTGACGACGTCGCTCATGCCGTTGGCGACGACCACCGTTCCCGCCAGCCAGGCCTCCATGATCGTCCGCGAGAAGCTCTCGTTGGCGCTCGGCTGGACGTACGCCTCTGCGGCGGCGAAGGCGTCGGGCACCTCGGAGGGCTCCAGGCAACCAAGGTCGATCACCCGCGAGTCGAGCCCCGCCGGTATCGCCGGCTCTCCCACCCCGATGGTGACGAGGTCGAACCCGAGCCGATGGCGCACGATCGCCGCCCCGAACCCGCGCAGCACGTCGCCGGCGCCCTTGCCGTCCTCACGCCTCCCTGCGAACAGGACGAAGGGCCGCTCGAGGCCGTGGCGCTCGCGGAAGCCGTCGGGGTCGTAGCTGGTAGGCACCTCGACGGCGGCTCCCACCACTGCGTGCCGACAGGGCAGTGGGGCGAGCCGGTGCGCCAGGGAGTGCTCGGGCTCTGAGAGGAACCAGCAGGCTGCCGCCCCGGCAAGAGCGGCGCGCACCGACCGCAGGCGGGCATAGGGCTCGTCGTGCAGGCACGGCAGGAGGATGCTCCGCCCGGGAGCGAGACCGATGCAGTACAGCGTCGACCAGAAGAGGTAGGGAGAAAAGACGACGGCGTCGTAGTCGCCCGCCCGCGCCGCCAGGTGGAGGTAGAGCTCGGGCACCCTGAAGCGGCCGTTGACCCACGAGAGCTCCTCGCGCTCGTCGAGCTCGTCGCCTGCCATGACCCTGTGCTGAAGCCTGATCCAGGCGGCAAGATCGCCCCCTACGACGGTCGGGAACCGGCGCACGAGCACCTTGCCGTCCCTTTGTTCGCCCGCCGTCTCCTTGTTCTCCCAGGTGTAGTGGTTCGTGGCGCAGGTGGTGAGCACCTCGACGTCGTAGCCACGCGCCGCCAGGCCATGTGCCGCCTCGCGCACGACGGCCTCGGAGCCGCCGACCACTCCCTTGCCGTAACGGGGCGTGACGAACCCAAGGCGCGCCCGCGGACCGGCGCCCGCCGGTCTTGCCCCGAGGGCCGCCTCCACCACCTGGTCCACCACCTGTTCTTCTTGGCCGTCACGTCCGATCGGTCGATGCTAGACACGGGGCGGCGGTAAAGGATCGATGGGGCGGTGCCGAGAACATTGAAATGACCGGTCGCACGCCCGTCCCACCCGCTCGGCCCGGCATTCTGTCGCTCGCTCTCTCGGCAGTCCTCGCCGCCGGCTTCGTCGCCGGGGCGGTCGCGGCCGCGGCGCCGGCCGCCTCCGGAGCGCCCCGAGGGACCGCCTCGCAGCCCTCGCAGGGCAGCCCCTCACAGGGCAGCCCCTCGCAGGGGACCGCCGCGCAAGGGACCACCTTCTCCTCGCCGCGGTGGGTCGCCGCCTTCGGCAGGGTGGAATTCGGATCCCCGACCTTCGCCACGATCGATGGGGTACGTGCCGTCGTGGCTGTCACGCTCACAGGTCTGGTCGAGGTGCGCAACGCCGCCACGGGGGCGTACCTGCCGGGTTGGCCCCGCCGCGTGGTGATCAAGGGGGCCAAGACCACCTGGGTGGACTCGAGCCCCGCCATCGCCTATCTCGACGGCCCGCGCCGGCCGCCGACGATCATCGTGGGCGCCGGCTCGCTCTTCCAGCGCGCCGACCCGGCCAACGGCGGCCTCATCGCCTTCCGGGCGAACGGCTCGGTCCGCTTCGTCTTCCACACCAAGGCGACCTTCCCCGAGAGCGGCCCTTCCTCGGCCGGGCTCGACGACGCCGTCTTCTCGACGCCGGCAATCGGCGACATCACGGGCAACGGGCAGCAGGACATCGTCTTCGGTTCCTACGACCACTACATCTACGCCTTGACGCCCGCCGGGCGGCTCGTGCCGGGCTTTCCCGTGCAGCGCGCCGACACGATCTGGTCTTCGCCCGCGCTCGCCGAGGTGGGCCACACCGGTCGCGACGACATCTTCATCGGCGGGGACGCGAGTGGGTACCGGGACCGCGCTGGGCGGCCGTGCTACGGCGGCTGGGTGACCGACTACCGCTACTCGCCGGCTCGGCATGCCCCCGAGCTCGTCTGGGAGCGTTGCATCGGCCAGACCGTCTGGTCGAGCCCTGCCGTCGGCGTGATCAACCGCGGCCCGGCGAACAGCGGCGGACGGCTCGCCGTCGTCGTCGGGACGAGCTACTACCCCGGGTACGCGTCAAACCCGGCGACCGACGAGGTATTCGCCTTCTACGCCAGCAACGGCGGCACGGTGCCCGGCTGGCCGGTGCGGACCGTCGGACCGACCTTCGGCTCGCCCGTGATCGCCCCGGCCGTAAAGGGCGGGCCGCCCCTCGTCTTCTCCACCTCGTGCGCCCGCTGCCTCGCCGGGCCTTCGGTGGTCTCGGCCTGGTCCGGCGGCGGCCGGCTCATCTGGAGGAACCGCTTCGACGCGCACTCCGAGGCGCTCGGCTCGCCCGCCGTCGTGAACGTCACCGGAAGCGGGCCGAACGACGTCCTTGTCGGCAACGCTTCCGGCGTGCGAATCCTCAGCGCCGCCACGGGCACGTTCTTGGAGGACACCGGGGCTGCGCCCCTCGAGCACGGCTGCGTCACCGACGGGACTCCTGCTGTCGGCCCGGTTCCGAGCTCCGCCGGCGGCCCGAGGAGCGGATGGCTGATGGTCTTCGCGTGCGCCACCGAGCGCGGCGGTCGCCTGGTCTCTTTCGCGCTCCCCGCCAAGCCGGACAGCGCCCCCCCCTGGCCCGAATGGCGGGCCAATCCGCAGCGCACGGGCGTCCCGGATCCGGCGGCGATCGCGCGCGGGCGCTGAGCCGAGATCATGCCGGGACGGCAGGAGCCTCCACCCCGGCCCAACGCTCGAAGACCTCCTCGCACGAAAGGGCCCACTTTCGCCTCAGCACCGCCCGCTCGGCGAGGGCGCGAGGGACCATGCGGGAGATCACCTCGGCGACGCCGTCGTCGCCTCCCCCGCGGCGCTTTCGCCAGGTCTGGCGCGACGCGAGGGTCATCGGTCCGTTGCGCCACAAGGTGAGCAGGCGGTTCCGCTCGGAGAGGAACCGCACTCGCCGCGACCCCATGCCTCCGCTCGTCGCTCCCCGTTCGTGGCGGATACTGACCGAAGGGTCGTAGATGACCCGGAGCCCCATGAGCCGCGCCCGCCAGCACCAGTCGACGTCCTCGTAATAGGCGAAGTAGCGCCTCTCGAAGCGGCCGACCCTCTCGAGCATCTCCCTGGAGGTGACGAAAGCCGCCCCGGAGATGCCGAAGCGCTCCTCGACCTGGTCGAAGTGTCCCGCGTCAGGCGTGTCTGCCCCGATGTCGCCGACGTAGCCGTCTCTGCGCAGGTACGAGCCTGCACTGTTGATGAGGTCGACGACGCGGGCGGGACGGACCGCTTCGCCGTCGAGTCGGAGCTCGATCTCGCCGCCGCCCTCGGCCACGGGGGCGTAGAAGGCGTCGTGGCCTGTTGTCCACCGCCACCGCGAAGGCTCCCCTGCTCCACCGCCGGCGTCCGCCATCTCGAGGGCGTGAACACCCGCGCCGACGAGGTCGCCGAGGACGTCGACGCCATTGACGGCGGCAGAGACGATGCGACGCCCGAGGCGGCGGGAGTCCCCCTCCGCCCCGAAGGAGTCGTCGTCGAGGCGGATCTCGAGGTAGCGGCCCGCAAGAACGACCCTCGGCCCGACGGCGGCGACCGTGGCGTCCTCGAGGTGCGACGTCGCCGACGAGAGCCAGCCAGGAGAGGCGACGGCGTCGTCGTTCAGCAGGGCCAGTGTGTCGCCGGTCGCCTTCGCGAGGCCGCGGTTGACGCCGCCGGCAAAGCCGCGGTTCTCACGGAGGGTGACGGCGGCGGCTCCGCAGCTGCGCGCTATCCGGCTCGCGCCGCCGCCGGAGCCGTTGTCGACAACGAGCACCTCGTCCGCCTGGGCCATGACCGATTCGAGGCAGGCGGCGAGGCCTGGCCCCGGCCGGTGAGAGACGACGACGACCGATGTGCTCAGGAGCTCGCCTTGAGCGACGAGCGGTCGATCACCTGGTCGATGAAGCCGTACTCCTTGGCTTCCTCGGCGGTGAACCACCGGTCGCGGTCGGAGTCCGCCTCGACCCGCTCGACCGTCTGGCCCGTGTGGTGGGCGATGCGCTCGGCCATCATCTGCTTCAGGTAGACGATCTGCTCCGCCTGGATGGCGATGTCGGCCGCCTGGCCCTGCATCTGTCCCGACGGCTGGTGCATCAGGATCCTGCTGTGCGGAAGCGCATAGCGCTTGCCGTTGGCGCCGGCGCAGAGGAGGAACTGGCCCATCGAGGCGGCCAGCCCGAGGCAGATGGTCGACACGTCGTTGCGGACGTACTGCATGGTGTCGTAGATGGCAAGGCCGTCGGTGACAGAGCCCCCGGGCGAGTTGATGTAGAGGAAGACGTCCCGATCCGGATCCTCGGCCTCGAGGAGCAGGAGCTCGGCACAGACAAGGTTCGCCGAGCTCTGGTCGACCTGCGTGCCGAGAAAGATGATGCGCTCCCGCAGGAGCTGCTTGAAGATCTCACTCGACTGGTCTCCGAGGCTCGAGCTTGCGGCGGCGAGCGCCGGATCGTGTGGGATGCCGCCCATCGTCCCTCCTTCAGGTTTGCCGCCGGAGGCTACCGGACCGGAAGGGGACAGTAGGCTCCCGGGGACGCGGGCGTGGCGGAATCGGCAGACGCGCCGGGTTTAGGACCCGGTCCCTTCGGGGGTGGAGGTTCGAGCCCTCTCGCCCGCACATCTGGTGGCTTAGAAGCGACAGGTGGAGATCGATCCTATCGGGGCCGAAACCCGGACACTCCTGTGAATGAGAGCCCGCCCGCCCGCCCGGCGGGAGCCGTGGTTAGACAGGTCCGATGGACGGACGCCGGTCACCTGAGCCCACCAGCCACCACCTGGGGGAACGCGGCGCGTACTGTGGGGACTTCCGAGGGTCGGTCCTCCCGCTGGCGC
>JBOGHY010000251.1:0-3612 GCA_050742375.1 Acidimicrobiales bacterium
AGTCCCGCTCCCGCTCCCGCACCGCCAGGGCGCCGATGAGCCCGGCGACGGCGAGCGATCCGACAAGCGCCCCGGCGACGGCGTCGTTGGCGACGAGAAGCCCGCCGGCGGCTCCGGTGAAGGCGAGTTCGCTCGTGCCGTGCACAGCGAAGGCCATCTGGCGCGTGACGACGAAGGGCCCGACGAGGCCGCAGGCAACGGCCACGAGCGCCCCGGCGACAAGGGCGTGCTGGGCGAAGGGAAGGCGCAGGTACTGCGCGAGCGAGAAGCTCCCCGGGGCGGCGCCGAGGAGCCACGATGTGGCGCCGCCGAAGAGGGCGCCGATCACCGGCGCACCTCGACGTGGTGGTGGTGGCGTTCTCCGGGACCGGGGACCACGGGCTCGCCGGCGCCGAGGACGACCGTCCTCCCGTCGATCTCGACGACCTCGATCGGCGTCCCGTAGAGCCTGCTCAGGCGCTCTCCCGTAAGCACCTCGGAGACAGGCCCGACGGCCCAGTTGCCGCCGACGAGGTAGAGAACCCGGTCGACGTAGGCGAGCAGGGGGTTGATCTCGTGGGTGACAAAGACGACGGCGGCGCCGCGGCGCCGCTGGTCGTCGATGAGGTCTGTCACCACTTTCTGCTGGGAGAGGTCGAGCGAGAGGAGCGGCTCGTCGCAGAGAAGGATCGCCGGCTCCGTGAGGAGCGCCTGGGCGACGCGGAGGCGCTGCTGCTCGCCCCCCGAGAGCGAGCCGATCGGTGCGGAGGCGAAACCCGAGGCCCCGACGGCTTCGATAGCCGCCTCGACTCGGCGCCGGACCCGGCGCCGCGGGAGCGCCAGGCCGGCACGGGTCCCGTCGATCCCGAATCTGACGAGATCGAGGCCCCTTATCGCGAGGTCGCGGTCGAAGCCCCGCTGCTGGGGGACGTAGCCGACCCTGGACCGCCCCCGCCGGGGAGGTCGCCCGCCCACCTCGACGGTCCCAGACGAGAGGGGGACAAGGCCGAGGAGCACCTGCAGGAGCGTCGTCTTTCCCGCCCCGTTCGGGCCGAGAACGGCGAGGAACTCCCCCGGCGCGACCTCGAGGTCGAGCTCGCTCCACACGGGCCGCTCGCCGAAGCGCACCGTCGCACGGCGGAGCCGGACCGCCGCCTCGGGCGCCTGCTCAGCCACCCGCCGCTCACCCATGCGGGGCCGCCTTTTTTCCTCCCGGGCGTCCGAGCGCCCTCAGCAGTGCCTCGTCCTGTGACAGCTGCCATTGCTGGAAGGTCGCTCCCCCGGGCAGCGTCTCGGTCATCGCCACGACCGGCACTCCAGCTCTTCGTGCCGCCGCCGCCACCCCTGAGGTGACGGAGCTCACCGTCTGGCGGTTCACTATCAGCGCCGCCACCTGCCGTCCGGAGATGAGCGAGTCGGTCCGCTCGGTGTCGGCAGGGCTCGGCTCGACGCCGTTCTCGACGGCGAGGGCGAAGCCGGCCGGCGTCGCAGAGACGAGACCGGACTGCTCGAGCAGGTAGCCGGGCAGCGGTTCGGTGATGGCGACTCTCGTTCCGGCGTAGCGGGACCGGATCTCCGAGATGACCGCCATGATCGGGCGAAGGGACCGGTCGAAGGCGCGCAGCCGTGCGGCGAAGTACCGCCGACCCGGCGGATCGGCCCGGGCGAGGGCACCCTCGATCGCTCGAGCCACCTCGGGCAGGCGCGCCGTGTCGTACCAGAGGTGCGGGTTCACCCGCGGGCCGACGAGGCCGAGCACCCTTGACGCCTCGACGATCCGCCGGGGCCCCGTTCCCCCGGCTCCGATCAGCTGGGCCATCCAGGTGTCGTAGTTGGCCCCGTTATAGATCACGACCCTTGCGAGCGATACGGCCGCGGCGTCGGCGGCCGACGCCTCGAACAGGTGCGGATCGGCGTTCGGGCTGTTCACAAGGGATACGACCGCCGCGTGAGTGCCCCCGAGTTGCGAGGCGATGCTGCCCCACATGTCCTCGGCCGCCACGACCCGCACGAGGCCGCCGGCCGGGGCCGGCGAAGCGCCAGCCCCGATCACCGAGCACGAAGTCGCACCGAGCGCCGCCACCGCGACCGCCGCGACCGCCGCGGCCGCCGCGGCCGCCGCGGCAAAGGCTCGCCCTGGCGGGCGCAGCCGGCCCATCCGATCCCCTCGCACATCCAAACGATAACCGTTTCGGATGCCAGCTGCCGCCGCTTCGCCGAGGTTGACATTGCACGGGTAAGGACCCCGAAAGCTCAACCGCACGCGGCCGGCCCCCGAAAAGGTGAGGGTACGGTGGGCCGCTCGACACTCGACGCTCCACCCCTCGACTACTCGGGCGGGCGAGGTGGAGCCAAAGGAGCGTGACGGGTCATGGCAGCGCAGAGAGAAGCCTCGTTCCGCATCAAGATCACGGCGAACGGCCCGTACCTCGTGAGCGGCGGGGCGCCGCTCGCCCGGCGGCGCGTCGTCGCCTCCGAGCACGGCGAGCCGATGGCCTGGCAGACGACGGCCGAGCTCGAGACGCCCGAGAGGTTCGCCCTCTGCCGCTGCGGGGGTTCGTTGAACAAGCCCTTCTGTGACGGGACGCACGCGCGGAGCGGCTTCGACGGCACCGAGTCGGCACCCACGACCACCTACGACGAGCGGGCGAAGTCCTACCCGACCGACCACGTCGTCGTCCGCGACGACCGCCAGATATGCGAGCACGCCGGCTTCTGCGGCAACCGGGCGACGAACGTCTGGAAGATGCTCGCCAGCCATGACACCGACGACAGCATCACCCGTGCCCAGATGATGGCCATGATCGAGCGCTGCCCCTCAGGCGCCCTCACCTTCCGCATGTCCCCTGAGGGTGGCGACGTCGAGCCGGCGCTCATGGCGGGGATCGGTGTCGTCGAGAACGGCCCCTACTTCGTGACCGGGGGAGTGGCGATCGAGCGCTCCGACGGTGCAGCCTTCGAGACCCGCAACCGGATGACGCTGTGCCGCTGCGGCTCCTCGAAGAACAAGCCGCTCTGCGACGGGACCCACAAAGAGATCGGCTTCAGCGACTCCTGATCGGCCGCGACCAGTGACGAGGTTCTCAGGTCAGCGGCTCTGCGGGAACCCGAGCTGCAGCCCGGCATGGCTCGGATCGAGCCAGCGCGAGGTGACGACCTTGTTCTTCGTGTAGAACTGCACGCCGTCGCGCCCATAGGCGTGCAGATCCCCGAAGAGCGACGCCTTGAACCCGCCGAAGGGGTAGAAGGCGACGGGCACAGGTATGGGCACGTTGACGCCGACCATGCCCGTCTCCACCTCGCGCTGAAAGCGCCGGGCGGCGCCGCCGTCGTTGGTGAAGATCGCCGAGCCGTTGCCGTAGGGATTGGCGTTCACGAGCCCGAGAGCCTCGTCGTAGGAGGAGGTCCGCACGATCGAGAGCACGGGACCGAATATCTCATCGGTGTAGACCGACATCTCCGGCCGTACATGGTCGAGCAGGCTCGGGCCGAGGAAGTAGCCCTCGCCCTTCGCAAGGGGGTGAGAGCGCCCGTCGGCCACGACGACGGCACCCTCGGCCGCGCCCGCCTCGAGGTAGCCGGCGACGCGGTCCCGGTGGGCTTTCGTGACGAGCGGCCCCATCAGAGAGGCGG
>JBOGHY010000252.1:0-7920 GCA_050742375.1 Acidimicrobiales bacterium
GACCGCGCGTGCGCTCGCCGAGTTCCTCTTCGACGACGAGCGGGCGATGGTCCGCATCGACATGGCCGAGTATCAGGAGAAGCACAACGTCTCGCGCCTTGTCGGTGCACCTCCTGGCTATGTCGGCTATGAGGAAGGTGGCCAGCTCACCGAAGCGGTGCGGCGTCGTCCGTATTCGGTCGTGCTGCTCGATGAGCTCGAGAAGGCCCACCCCGACGTCTTCAACGTGCTTTTGCAGGTGCTCGACGACGGTAGCCTCACCGACGGCCAGGGCCGCACGGTCGACTTCACGAACGCCGTGCTCATAATGACGTCCAATCTAAAGGGCGAGCCTCGCGACTTCTTCAAGCCGGAGTTCGTCAACCGGATCGACGAGATCGTCCGGTTCACGCCGCTCTCGCGCGAGGACCTGGCCGTCATCGTCGACATCCAGCTGCAGCTGCTGGCCCGCCGCCTCGCCGAACGCCGGCTCGGCTTGGACGCGAGCGACGAGGCAAGGACCTGGATCGCCAACCGAGGCTACGACCCGAGCTTCGGGGCCCGTCCATTGCGTCGGGTCATCCAGCGCGAGATCAGCGACCGCCTGGCGGTGGCGCTGCTGGAGGGTCGCTACGCCGAGGGCGATACCGTGGCGGTCGGCGTCGAGAACGCCTCCCTTTGCCTGCGGTGAGCCGCACGCAGACTTCTCTGCGGGGTTTGAGCCGGCGACTCCCGGTCATCTCCGGGGCTGAGCTGGTCTCGGCCGCCAACAAGTCGGCTCGGTTGCGGTACTCAACGTGGCAGCCACGTCGGCCTTCGGCATCCAGACCATGCCGTCCCTCTGATCGTGCCGCTTCACCGGGGACCGGCTCGTAGGAAAGCTCGACGCCACCGCCGACCGCGTCGGCTCAAGGGAGATCCAGCGGCACTAGTGAGATCTAACTGACGGCCGCCACATTCCGCCGGCCAAAGGCGAAGGCGAGAGCGTAGAGCACCGCCACGAGCACCAAAAGCAGCCGGAAGCCCGTGATGAGCGAGAGATACTCGAGGACGCCTCCGACGATCGCCCCGAGCAGGTTCGAACCGAAGGCCGTAGTGGAGGCGCTCACATCCTTGAAACGCTGCGCGAAGACGAGGTTGGCAAGAAAGACGGGCGCGAACGCGAGCGCCGTTGCTGCAAAAAAGCGGAGCACCACTTGCAGGCCCAATAAGGAGTCCTGTGGGACCACGTAGGCGACGGCGAGAGCGGCCACGAGGGCGCCGTAGAGAACGACCGGATGGGGCAGCCTCAGGTGCCGTGCCACCTCCACGGCGCAGTAGACCGCGAGGAGCACTCCTGCAAAGACCAATGAATTGACGAACCAGGTGGTTCCGAACAGAAGGGCGAACTGCACGACGTTCTTCGACTCGAGCAGCATGAAGGCCGCCCCCATGAAGAACAGGTCCACGAAGGCGGCCATCTTCTTGAGAGGGCCGCCGGATACCCTCACCGAGATGAGCGACACCGCCAGGATGAGGCCCATCACGAGGAGGTAGTAGCCGGGGATCGACGGGGTCGGCAGGTATGGGAACGGGCGGTCGTCAGTGACGGGCGCCACCCGCCTGCCGTGCCAGAAGCTCGAGCAGTTCGCCGTCCTCCCCGAGCCCGCCACGGTCAGGACCGCCTGCTGGCGTCCCGCCAGCGTGTTGCCCAGCTCCACGCAGGGGGACGACCGGAAGACCTCGTCGAGCGCGGTGGCATACCTGTCGAGCAGGAATGGCTGGTAGTAGTTGTACATGGCAAAGGTGCCGCCGCGAGCCAGATGCTCTCGCGCCTGGTCGATCGCTTGCGTCGTGAGCAGGTAGTTCTCCAGGCCAACGGGCGCCGACTGGCCGCCCAGGGCGGTGAGCGAGTCCGGCAGGGCGTAAAGGATGAGGGAGTAGCGCTTCGTCGTGTCCTGCAGGAAGGCGCGGCCGTCGTCGACGTAGACCTTGACGCGGGAGCTCTCGTAGGCGTGCGAGGGGTTGTGCGCCCTTCCGATCGCGACGAGATCCGGGTCGATCTCGACGGCATCGACGTGACGGGCGCCTTCGGCGAGGGCGACAGAGACGTCGTTGCCGGTCCCCGCCCCGATTATGAGGACGTCGCGCAGCGAGCTGCGGGTGACGTGACGGTAGGGGAAGAAGTAGAAGGGCTCGATGTGGCGCAGTGTCGAGACCGAGTAGAGGGTCTGGTAGGGGATGTTGTTGGCCGAGATGGAAAGCCCGCTGTAGCGGCCGACTCCGGGGACAACAGTGACCGATCTCGTCATCGTGATCTTGTAGTAGGGAGACCACACGTCCACGCTCGAGAGCGACTCTGCGAGCAGCATGGCGACGAGGGCGGCAGTCAGCCCCCACTGCCACCACCGCTGGCGGACGCCGAAGAGAAGGACGAGGCCCGATGCGACGACTGCCCCCCAGGCGATGGGCGGCAGCCCGACGAACGAAAGAGCCGAGAAGAGCACGATTCCGCCGATGCTTCCGATGATGTCGAAGCGGTAGGCGTCGAGCGGCTTGAAACAGGCAAAGGTTCGGGCCGTGGCCTGGGCCAGACCCGTCATGACCAGCACCACCAGCACGAAGGTCAGAGGCAGGCTCACCCATTGCGACACCGGGCCGTGCTGGGGCAGCCCCTGGAACTCATGGGTGCCCTTCAGGGTGACGAGCTTCACGGGCGCAGCGAGCTCGAAAGCCACGAGTACCGCCAAGGCGAGGGGCACGAGGCGGAAGAGGTCCCGTCGGGACCGGGCGAGGAGGTAGCCGAGCCCGATGCCGAGGAAGCTCGCCAGGAGCACGAAATTAGTGATGATGGCGAGATGGACGTTGTTGGCGGCCGTCCAGCGGATGAGCGCCAGCTCGAGGAAGAGGGTCAGCGCGCTCAGGGCGACGAGCCGCTTTGGGCTGTCGGCGACGAAGAGGCCCCTGATGCCGGCCGGCCGTTCTTCGGCTCGCTCCTCGGCGGTGACGTGAGTACCCGTGGTCATCGGCGGTTGTGGCCCGGCATGACGCTCCCTGTCGGAGGTTGGCCGTCGGCAGAAGAGACGGACGAGCTGTGGGGGCGCCCAAGGGTAACGCCCGCCGACGGCGCGGGCACCCGACGGGCGACGGCCCGGCCAAGTGCACATAGAGGGCACGACCGACGGCGCCCGGGACGGCACTCTCGCCGATGCCGGGCGTCACGGTGCCCCCTATAGGGTCGATACGGAAGAGAGACCGGACGGCGGCGAACAAGGACAGGGGCGGTGGGGCACCGGTGAACAAAGGTGGCTGGGTGCGGCGCCTGTGGGGGTACATGGTGCGGCACCGCCGCCACATCTACCTCGCCATCGGTGCCGCCCTTGGCGGCAGCGCAGCCCAGGCGGTCGTCCCCCTCGTGGCGCGCCAGATCCTCGACAACGTGATCGTGGCTCACCGTTCGAGCCTCGGCCTGTGGCTCGGGGTGCTCGTCGGCCTCGGGGTCGTCGTCTTCGGCTTCGCCTACCTCCGTCGCTACCACGGCGGCCGAGTCGCTCTGGACGTGCAATTCGACCTGCGCAACGAGATGCACGACCATCTCCAATCCCTCGACTTCACCACGCTCGACACGATGCCGACGGGGCAGCTCGTCGCCCGGGCGAACTCGGACTCGACTCTCGTGCAAGGGCTCTTGAGCTTCCTGCCGATCATGAGCGGGAACGTCCTTTTGATGATCTCGTCGCTCGTGATCATGCTCGTCCTCTCGCCGCTGCTCGCCGTGGTGAGCCTCGTCGTTGCTCCCGCCCTCCTCGTCGTCGCCTACCGCATGCGCGAGAAGATCTTCCCGGCCTCCTGGGATGCCCAGCAGCAGGAGGGCGAGGTCGCCCAGATCGTCGACGAGGACGTGAACGGCGTGCGCGTCGTGAAAGCCTTCGGCCAGGAACGCCGTGAGCTCGAGCGCCTCTGCGGCAGCGCCCAGACCCTCTACGGATCTCGCATGCGTACGGTGCGCCTCCAGGCGCGCTACCAACCCGTGCTGCAGTCGATCCCTGCCGTCGGCCAGGTGGCGGTGCTCGCCCTCGGCGGCTACCTCGCCCTCGAGCACCGCATCTCGATCGGGACCTTCCTCGCCTTCACGACCTACCTGACGCAGCTCGTCGCTCCGGCCAGGACGCTGGCGGGCATCCTCACGGTCGGCCAGCAGGCCCGTGCCGGCGTCGAGCGCATCTTCCAGCTGCTCGACTTGGAGCCGCGGATCACCGACATGCCCGGTGCCGTCGCCCCGGAGTCCTTGGAAGGAGAGATCGTCTTCGAGAGCGTCTCCTTCGCCTATAGCGGGATTGGCGGGGATGGGCCCGGTGCAGGCGGAGCGACGAGCGCAGGCGCAGGAGGGGCGGCGAGCCCAGGCGCGATAGGGGCGACGGGCGCAAGCGCGGCGCCCCGCGGACGACAGGTGCTCCGCCAGCTCGATCTTCACATAGCGCCTGGCGAGACACTCGCCCTCGTCGGGGCGTCGGGCTCGGGCAAGTCGAGCATCGTCAACCTGATCCCCCGCTTCTACGACGTGACCGGTGGGCGCGTCCTCGTGGACGGACGAGACGTACGGTCCATGAAGCTGCAGCCGCTCCGGCGCCGGATCGGCGTCGTCTTCGAGGAGAGCTTCCTCTTTTCCGACACCGTCAGGGCCAACATCGCCTACGGCAACCCGGAGGCGACCGACGAGCAGATCCGCCGGGCCGCCCGTCTCGCCCAGGCGAACGCCTTCATCGAGGCGCTCCCCGGCGGCTACGGCACCGTCGTCGGCGAGCGCGGCCTGAGCCTCTCGGGCGGCCAGCGCCAGCGGGTCGCCCTCGCGAGGGCGCTGCTCACCGAGCCGGACATCCTCCTCCTCGACGACGCCACGAGCGCCGTCGACGCCCGCACCGAGGAGCTGATCCACGACGGCCTCAGGGCGGTGATGTCCGGGCGGACGGTGATCGTCGTGGCACACCGGCGCTCCACGCTTCGACTCGCCGACCGCATCGCCGTCGTCGCCGACGGCTCTGTGGCCGACCAGGGGACCCACGACGAGCTCGCCGCCCGCAGCGTCCTCTACCGCAACCTGCTCGAGGGCGCCGAGGCCGAGGAAGCACAGAGTCTCGAAGCCTCGATCGAGGCGCTCGCCGCCGCCAGGTCGAGCACTGACGCGTGGGCGTGGGAGCGCGCCCCGGCCTCGGCGGAGGCGACCAGGGCGGCGCTGCGCTCGGCCGGTGCAACAAAAGCAGCGCCTGCCGGAAACATGGGCGTCGGCCTGCGCGGCGGCGGTGGGAGCCACGGCGGCTGGCGCATGAACCTCGCGCCCACCCCCGAGCTTCTCGACAAGGTGGCAAATCTGCCGCCCGTGCGCGACGAGGTTCGCCTCGATCTCGAGAACGAGGCGAGCCGTGAGGTCCCCTTCACGCTGCGGCGCCTCCTACGGCGCTACAAGCGGCCTCTCTCGCTCGGTCTTCTGCTCGTCGTTGCGGACGCCCTCGCCGGCCTCGCCGGCCCCGTGCTCGTCAAGATCGGCGTCGACAAGGGCGTGGCCACCGGGTCGAAGGCGGTGCTCTTCGCCGCTTCGGCCGTCTTCCTGGCGGTGACCGCCTTCGACCTCGCCGACTCCATCGCCGAGACCTTCGTCACCGGGGGCACGGCCGAGCGGCTGATGCTGACGCTTCGGGTGAAGATCTTCGCCCAGCTGCAGCGCCTCAGCCTCGACTACTACGAGTCCGAGATGGCCGGTCGGATCATGACGAGGATGACGACCGATGTCGACCAGTTCGAGTCGCTCCTCGAGAACGGGCTCCTCTCGGCCCTCGTCAGCCTCTGCACCTTCGTGGGGGTAGGGGCCGTGCTCTTGGTGATGAACGCCACCTTGGCGCTGTGCACCTTGAGCGTCGTGATCCCCCTCGCGGTCGCGACGCACTTCTTCCGGGCGAAAGCCGTTCGGATCTACGAATCGGCCCGCGACGCGATCGCCGTCGTCAACGCCGCCTTCCAGGAGAGCCTCTCGGGAGTGCGGGAGTCGCAGGCCTTCGTGCACGAGACGGCCTCGGCCGAGCACTTCCATCAGGTCGGCCGGAACTACCTCGAAGCACGCCTATCGGCCCAGCGCCTCGTCGCCACGTACTTCCCCTTCGTCGCCTTCCTGTCCGACGGCGCCGACGCCATAGTGCTCGGTGTCGGCGCCGGACTCATCGCCGCCGGGCACCTGAGCGTCGGGGTGCTCATCGCCTTCGTCTTGTACGTAGACATGTTCTTCTCCCCCATCCAGCAGCTCTCCCAGGTCTTCGACTCCTGGCAGCAGACAAAGGTCTCGGTCGGCCGCATAGGCGGCCTCATGGCGCTCGACACGCTCACACCGGTGCGCCCGGGCGCGCCGGCGCCGGGCATCATGCGGGGCGAGCTCGTGCTCGAGGGCGTTCACTTCTCCTACCCGGGAAGCGCCGGGGAGTCTGGCGAGGCGCTCGGCGGAGTGGACCTGCACCTCTCCCCCGGCTCGACGACCGCCCTCGTCGGAGAGACAGGTGCCGGCAAGTCGACCGTGATGAAGCTGCTCGCACGCTTCTACGACCCGCTCGCCGGGCGGGTCGTGCTCGACGGGTCGGACCTGCGCGATCTCGATCTCGAGGCCTACCGCCGGCGCCTCGGCTACGTGCCTCAGGAGGCATTCCTGTTCACCGGGACGATCCGGGACAACATCGCCTACGGACGGCCAGAGGCGAGCGATGCAGACGTCGAGGGGGCCGCCCGCGCCGTTGGTGCGCACGAGCTCATCGCCGGGCTCCCGGGGGGGTACCTGCACGTGCTCTCCGAGCGGGGGCGGTCCCTCTCCTCGGGCGAGCGGCAGCTGATCGCCCTCGCCCGGGCGGAGCTCGTCGACCCGGCGGTCCTGCTGCTCGACGAGGCCACCTCGAACCTCGATCTCGGCACCGAGGCGCGCGTCGCGCGGGCGATGCGAGAGGTCGCCCGCGGGCGGACGGCGGTGATCATCGCCCATCGCCTGCAGACGGCGCGCGAAGCCGAGCGGATCGTCGTGCTGCACGATGGCCGCGTGGCCGAGGAAGGAAGCCACGAGGAGCTGGTCGGCCGAGGAGGGCGCTACGCGGAGATGTGGGGGGCTTTCGATGTCGCGGCCAAAGCCGGCCCTTGAGCTTTGGACCATTCTGGCGCCGTTCGGTGCCGTCTACACCGCTTTGACTGGCCCGTGGTCGGGCTCATCATTGAGGATGAGATCGATGCCACAGCCGGCTGACATAGTAGGAGAGCACGCCGATAGGCCAGCGGGCGAGAGCCGCCGGGGTGAGTACGAATACACAATGTGCAGGGCTAGCTATCGCGCAAGCGATGCTTTATCCTGGCAATGACGCCGGTTGTGGGATCGGTGGCGCAGAGCGAAAGAAGGAGCTTTGATCATGGGTGAGAAGACCGACGAGACGAAGGACATGACCGATCCAGAGACCGACGTGGCGATCGACGACGAGAGCGCCGACGAGGTGTCCGGTGGCTTCGCCACGCCTACGTTCCGCAAGGAGCACGACGCGAAGCTGCATGGCGGCACGACTCGCCTGCACGGCGAGGGCATCCGCGCAAAGGACTGAGCGACGCCGGAGGGGGAGATCGATCGCTTCGAGGAGGACGTCCTCCGCTGGCTGACTCAGACCGAGGTCTCTGACTTCGAGGGCAGGAGCGAGCGGAGGGCGTTCTCGCGCGGCGCCGTCGTGGTCCGCGAAGGCGACGAGGGCCATGATGTCATGCTGCTGCGCAGGGGGCGTCTCAAGATATGCCGGATGAGCGCCGGTCGAGAAGCCATCTTGTCGATCGCCGATCCTGGCTCTCTCCTCGGCGAGCTGGCTGCCCTCGACGGATCGCCTCACTCCGCCACCGTCGTCTCCCTCGAGGCCGCCGAGCTCGACTGCATGGACCTTGGGGCCTTCCGCGAGTTTC
>JBOGHY010000253.1:0-6990 GCA_050742375.1 Acidimicrobiales bacterium
CCTCGTGACGAGACGGACCCTCTACGACCACGGCACGCTTGTTCAGGCGGCCGACTCGCTGGCACCGCTCGTCCCGCCGAACACGCTGCGGCTCCGGCCGAAGGCCGTCGAGCAGCTGGGTGTGCACGAGGGCGACGAGGTCCGGGTTCGTGGGCCAAGAGGTGCGCTCGTCCTTCCCGTCGTCTCCGACCCCGCGGTGCCCGAGGGCGTCGCCGTCGTCAACCTCGCCGCCGCCCCCGTGGGCGAAGCCTCCGCCGCCGACCTCCTCGAGCACGCAGCGGCGGCCGTCGACGTCTTCGTGGAGACGATCCTCTGATGGGCGACCCGCTCTTCCTGCACGGCGTCGACCTCGGAGCCTTCGTCATCGCGATCGTGAAGGTGATCGTGATCTTCGCCTTCCTCATGGTCTCGGTCATGTTGATGATCTGGTTCGAGCGCAAGGTGATCTCGGACATGCAGAACCGCATCGGACCGAACCGGGCGGGGCCCTTCGGCATCCTGCAGACCCTGGCGGACGGCATCAAGCTCTTCTTCAAGGAAGACCTGCTCCCCGAGCGCGCCGACCCGATCGTCTTCAAGCTCGCCCCCTACCTGGCGCTCCTGCCGGCGCTTTTGATCTTTGCCATCGTTCCGGTCGGCGGGGTGGTGCACATCGCTCACCACATCGTCGAGCTCCAGCTCGCCGACCCCCAGATGGGCATCCTGTTCCTGCTGGCGCTCTCGTCGGTCTCGGTCTACGGGACGATGTTGGCCGGCTGGTCCTCGGGGTCGAAGTACCCCCTCCTCGGCTCGGTGCGGGCGAGCGCGCAGATGATCTCCTACGAGGCGGCCATGGGGCTCACGGTCGCGGCGGTCGTCCTCGAGAGCCACTCGCTTTCCACGCGGGCGATCGTGGGCGCCCAGGCTCCGGCCTTTTGGGACTGGGGCGTCTTCCACCTGTGGGCCATACCCTTCCTCATCTTCTGGGTGGCGGTCACCGCCGAGCTCAACCGGCCGCCCTTCGACCTCACCGAGGGCGAGCAGGAGCTCGTCGGTGGCTTCCATACGGAGTACTCCTCCCTCCGCTTCGCCCTCTTTTTCCTCGCGGAGTTCATGAACGTCATCACGATGTCGGCGATCATCGTGACCCTCTTCTTCGGTGGGCCCGACGGCCCCGGCTTCCACGTGGTGCGCTGGCTGTGGCCGATCCTGTGGTTCCTCGGCAAGACGGTCGTCTTCTTGTACGTCTACGTCTGGATCCGCGCGGCGCTGCCCCGTCTCAGGTACGACCAGCTGATGGACATCGGCTGGAAGTGCCTCATCCCGCTCTCGCTCGGCTGGCTCCTCGTCATCGCCGCCGCCCAGCTCTCTGCCGCCTGGGGCGGCGGGGTGGCCGCCGGCTGCATCGTGGCGGGCGGCACCCTCGGGATGTCGCTGAGAGTGAGCCGCAAGCGCCGCGAGCTCGCTGCCGATGAGGCAGAGCTCGGCCGCGCCGGAGCAGCGCCGCCGGCGGCAGGCCCGGCGGCAGGCGCGGCGGCCGAGCGGGGCCGCCTGAGAGTGCTCCCGCCGCCGTCTGCTGCCGCGGCCGGGGCCCGTCCCGCAGGCGAAGGGGGGCGGGCGTGAAGCTGCTTCCGAAGTTCCTCGGCGGGTTCAAGGTGACCCTGCAGCAGGTGTTCGAGCCGCGGATCACCTCGCAGTACCCCAAGGAGAAGAGCCCCAAGCCACCCCGCCTGCACGGCCGCCACGTCCTCAACCGCTACGAGGACGGGATGGAGAAGTGCATCGGCTGCGAGCTCTGCGCGGCGGTGTGCCCGGCCGACTGCATCTACGTCCGCGGGCGCGACAACCCGCCCGACGAGCCGGTCTCTCCGGGCGAGCGTTACGGCTTCGTCTACGAGATCAACTACCTGCGCTGCATCCACTGCGATCTCTGCGTCGAGGCCTGCCCGACCGAGGCGATCACCGAGTCGAAGATGTTCGAGTTCTCTTTCACCAACCGGGCGGACGCCATCTACACCCGCACCGAGCTCCTGGTCGGCGACGACGGGCGCCCCCAGCGCCTTCCCTGGGAGGACTGGCGCGAGGGCGAGGATCTCCACACTTCTGCCTGGATGAGGGTCACCTCGCCGTCTGGCTCGGCCGCCTACGAGGGCGAGGTGCAGTGGTCCGGCGAGCTCGGCTACGGGGTGCGGGCGCCCGAGGGCGGCCAGAGCGATCGCCGGGACGACAGGGCGACGGGCAACATCTCCATCCGCAAGGTGGAGCGGGACAGGATCCCGCGCCGCGCCGGCGGGAGGGTGCGTTGAGCATGCACCCGCTCCTGCTCGCCGCGACCATCCCCGACTCGGTGACCTTTGCCATCGCGGCGGTGATCTCGGTCGCCGGGGCGCTTGGGGTGGTGGCCTCGCGCAACCCGGTCCACTCGGCCCTCATGCTCGTCATGACGCTGTTCGGGGTTGCCGTGCTCTTCGTGGAGGAGAACGCCCAGTTCCTCGCCGCCGTCCAGGTGATCGTCTACGCCGGGGCGATCGTGGTCCTTTTCCTGTTCGTCATCATGCTCCTTGGCGTCGACCGCCGCGAGGCGATCGAGCGGGACCCGCTGCGGGGCCAGCGCCCGGCGGCGTTCTGCGTCGGGATCCTCGCCCTCGTCGAGGTGATCCTGCTCGCCCGGGGACACTGGCCCACCGGGGCTCCCCACCAGGCAGGCCGCCTCAACGTCGCACACCAGGCCAACGTCGAGGTGCTCGGCCGCTCGATCTTCACGACATTTCTCCTGCCTTTCGAGATCACCTCGGCGCTGCTCGTGATCGCCATCATCGGCGCCGTCGTGCTGGCGCGCCGCCCGGCGGGCAGCCGGGGCGGCAACGGCGCCGCTCCCGGCCCAGGCGACGCCGGCTCCGGCGACGGCAGCCCCGACGACCCCGGCCCCGACGACGCAGCCGAGCAGCCCCCCGCCAGAGCCGAAGCCCTCGCCGGTGGGGCGCAACTATCCGAAGGGAGCGACACGTGAGCATCCACGCCAGCTGGTACCTGACCCTCGGGGCGGTGCTCTTCACCATCGGGGTGATCGGCCTTCTCGTGCGCCGCAACGTGCTCGTGATGTTCATGTGCGTCGAGCTGATGCTGAACGCCGCCAACCTCACCTTTGTCACCTTCGCCCGCCAGCTGAACGACGTCGGCGGCCAGTCGGCCGTCTTCTTCGTCCTCGTGGTGGCGGCCGCCGAGGTCGTCGTCGGCCTCGGCATCATCCTCGCCATCTTCCGACGGCGCGCCGGCGCTACCGCCGACGACGTCCATGTGCTGAAGGGCTGAGCCGCGCCCGTGCTCGAAGTCTCTTTCCTGATCCCGCTCTTCCCCTTCGTCGGGTTCCTCGTCCTCGCCGCCGCCGGGCGCCGGATCGGCAACCCGAGGGCGGGCTGGCTCGCCACGGCGCTCGTGACGGCGAGCTTCGTGACGACATGCGTGGTCTTCGCCGGCCTTGCCGGGCGGTCGGCATCGACCCGGTCCTTCACCGAGATCTGGTTCACGTGGCTCCCGGTCGACCGCCTGCACGTGAACGCGGCCCTTTTGATCGACCCGCTCTCGATGACTATGGCGCTCTTCGTGACGGGCGTGAGCGCCGTCATCCACCTCTATTCGATCGGCTACATGGAGCACGACCCCCAGTTCCCGAAGTTCTTCGTCTACATGAACCTCTTCGTCGCCGCCATGCTCGTGCTCGTGCTGGCGAACAACTTCCTCATGTCCTTCCTTGGCTGGGAGGGCGTCGGGGTGTGCTCGTACTTCCTCATCTCCTTCTGGTTCGACCGCCCGTCTGCCGCCTCGGCGGGCAAGAAGGCGATGATCTACAACCGCATCGGAGACGGCGGCTTCCTCGTCGCCATGTTCCTCATCTTCGAGCGGACCGGCAGCCTCACCTACCACGTGGTCTTTCACCGCCTCGGCCACGTGGGCAGCCCCTCGCTCATCGCCATCGTGCTCCTCCTCCTGCTCGGAGCCGTCGGCAAGTCCGCCCAGCTGCCGCTCTATCCCTGGCTCGCCGACGCCATGGAAGGCCCGACCCCGGTCTCGGCGCTCATCCACGCCGCCACGATGGTGACCGCCGGCGTCTATCTCATGTGCCGGATAAACCCGATCCTGTTCAAGGCTCCCGACGCCGCCCATGTGGTCGCCATCGTCGGGGTGGCGACGGCGTTGGTCGGAGCCTCCATCGCCTGTGCGCAGAACGACATCAAGAAGATCCTCGCCTATTCGACCATCTCGCAGCTCGGCTACATGTTCCTGGCAGCCGGGGTGGGGGCATACGTGGCCGCCATCTTCCTCATGCTCACGCACGCCTTCTACAAGGCGCTCCTCTTCCTCGGGGCAGGCTCGGTCATCCACGCCATGGACGACGAGCAGGACACCAAGACCATGGGCGCTCTTGTCAAGTTCATGCCGGTGACGGCGATCACCTTCATGATCGCCTGGTTCTCGATAGGGGGACTGCCGCCGTTCTCGGGCTTCTGGTCCAAAGGCGACGTGCTCTTGAATGCCTATTCCGAAAGCCCCGCTTTGTGGGCGGTCGGGGCCTTCACGGCGGTCCTGACCGCCTATTACCTCGGTCGTTGCTACATGTTGGTCTTCGCCGGGAAAGCCCGCTGGACCGAGGCGCGCCCGGCCGCCCGACCGCTGCGCCCCCACGACGCCCGGCCGGCCATGACCATCCCGCTCATCTTGCTGGCTGCGGCCTCGGCCTTCGGGGGCTTCATCAACCTGCCCTTCCACCCCTCCTTCGTCTTCCTCGAGCACTGGCTCGATCCTGTCGTCGGCGCTCACCTGTTGCACGCCCACTTGAGCGTCGGGGCCGAGTGGGCATTCGGGGTCTGCGACGCCGTCCTCGCCTGCATCGGGATCGGCTTCGCCGTGGCGCTCTGGCGCACCGCCTACGAGCGTCCGGCGGTCGAGCCGACCGTGCTGCAACGCGCCTGGTACTACGACTTCGGGCTCGACCGCCTGCTGGCGCGTACCTCGACCGCACTCGCCGAGGCGACCGATGCCGATGTCGAGACGAGGGCGATCGACGGTGCGGTGATGGCGGTAGCGGGCGGCTTTCGGAGGATGGGCAGCAGGCTCAGGTCGGTGCAGACAGGCTACGTGCGCAACTACGCCCTCGGCCTCATGGCCGGGCTCGTGGCCGTGCTCGCCTACGTGGCCTCGAGGTCGTTCGGGTGAACCCCGGCTTCCCCTTCCTCACGGTCCTCGTGCTCCTGCCGGCGGGGGCGGCCGTCGTCGTGGCGGCGCTCCCGGCGGCGGCTCGGGGGCTCGTGCGGGCGACCGGCGCCGCCGGCACGCTCGCCACCTTGGGCGTGGCCGCCGCCGTAACCCAGCAGTTCAGCGCCGGCGTCGGCAAGTTCCAGATGGTGAGCGTGCACCCGTGGATCTCCTCGCTCGGGATCTCCTGGGCGCTCGGCGTCGACGGGATATCGCTCTTTTTGGTGCTCATGACGGCGGTGCTCTTCCCGATCGCCCTCGCCGGGGCGGGCGGGGGGACTGGCGCCGCCGGCCGGGCAGGCGACAAGTCCTTCGTCTGCTGGCTGTTGGTGCTCGAGGCCGGCTGCCTCGGGAGCTTCCTCTCCCTCGACCTCCTCGTGTTCTTCCTCTTTTTCGAGCTCACCCTGGTGCCGATCTACTTCATCATCGCCGGCTTCGGCCACGAGCGTCGCGGCTACGCGGCCACGAAGTTCTTCATCTACACCCTCGGGGCCTCGGCCTTCCTTCTCGTCGGCATCCTGTCGGTGGTGGCCATCCACGCCGACCAGAGCGGGGTCACGACCTTCGACGTGCGGGCCCTCGCCTCGACCCACCTCTCGGGGACCGCCAGCATCCTGCTGTTCCTCGCCTTCACGGCTGCTTTCGCCGTGAAGGCGCCCATCTTCACCTTCCACACCTGGTCGCCCGATGCCTACCGGGAGTCCCCGGCGGCTGGGGCCATCGTGCTGGCGGGCGTCATGGCGAAGCTCGGCACATACGGGATCGTCAGGTTCGACCTCGAGCTGTTCCCGCACGCCGTCGTTACCCTGGCCCCGCTGCTGCTCACCCTCGGGGTGATCGGGATCATCTACGGCGGGGTCGTCGCCGCAGTCCAGCGCGACCTGAAACGCCTCATCGCCTACTCCTCGCTCGCCCACCTCGGCTTCATCGTCGTCGGCGCCTTCGCCATCACCGGAGTGGCGCTCTCGGGGGCGGTGCTGCAGATGGTGAACCACGGCATCTACACCGCGGCGCTCTTCCTGCTCGTGGCGATGATCTACCGCCGCTCGGGGAGCTTCTCGACGAGAGACATGGCCGGCCTCCAGCACAAAGCGCCCGTCATGGCGGGGATCTTCACCTTGGTGATGCTCGCCTCCATCGGGGTGCCCGGCCTCAACGGCTTCATCGGCGAGTTCCTCATACTGTCGGGCACCTTCCTCACCCACCGCTGGTGGGCGGTGGTCGCCACCGCCGGTGTCGTGGCGGCCGCCGTCTACTTGCTGTGGGCCTACCAGCAGGTCTTCCACGGGCCGAAGCTGGTGCTTCCGGCCGCAACGTCCGGCCCGGGCAGCCCGGCGAGCTTCAAGGAGATCACCTGGCGCGAGTGCGCCCTGATGGCGCCGCTCGTGGCGGTGATCGTCTTCCTCGGCGTCTACCCCGGCCCGGTGCTCTCGCGCATCTCGCCGTCGGTGGACGCCCTCGTGGCCCACGTCCAGCACGCCACCGCCTCTCATCCTCCGGTCATCGGCCCCGGTGCCGCCTTGGGGGCAGAGCAGGGCACGGCGGCCGAGGTCCTCTGCCTCACCACCAGCCGGCCGGCGCTGGCGGGGCACCAGGTGCGGGTGACGTTGACGCCGGCCGCCCGGCCCCCTGAGCCGACGGCCACATGGGTGCGCTTGCGGCCCCGGCGATCCCTCGCGACCTGCCCGGAGGCGGCGGGGGCGCGCTCGCGCGGAGGGCTCCGATGACCGGTGCCTTCTCGTTCCTTTTGGCGGCTTC
>JBOGHY010000254.1:0-6158 GCA_050742375.1 Acidimicrobiales bacterium
CGCGCAGCACGCAGTGGTGGGCGCCCTGCTGGGGAAGTCCCCGGCCGAGGGGCTCCCAGTGCTTGCCGCCATCTGTGGTGCGGTACACGCGCGAGCGCGCGCCGGCGGCGCAGCGGTACTCGTCGGACTCGAGGGGGTACACGAAGCAGGTGTCGTGGTCGACCGGGTGGGCGACAACGGGGAACCCGAAGTCCGACGGCAGGCCGGCGTCCTCCCCCTTGCGGCCGACGTTCTCCCAGCGGCGCCCCCCATCGTCACTTCGGTAGACGCCCCAATGGTTCTGCAGCCAGGCCACGTCGGGCCCCGAGGCGTCGAGGGCCATCTTGTGGACGCACTGGCCGTGGCCGGGGGACGGTTCTCCGAGCAGGCGCGCCTCGATGCCCTCGTTCGAGGCGTCGAAGGTCCTGCCGCCGTCCTCGCTTCGGTAGACGCCCCCCGTCGAGATGCCGACGAGGATGCGATCGGGCCGGTCCTCGTGGGTGAGGACCGTGTGCAGGCAGAGACCACCCCCGCCCGGGCTCCAGCTCTCGCGGTCCGGCTGGGTCCACAGCGACCTCACGAGCTCGAAGCTCTCCCCGCCGTCGATCGAGCCGAAAAGGGCTGCCGGCTCGACGCCGGCGAAGACGACCGGCCTCTTGTTCCTGCTCGTCGTGGCGGCCCTGTGCAGCTGCCAGACGCGCACGACGGAGTCTCCGCTCTCCTGCGGGAAGGCAATGCTCGGCGAGTCGCGTACCTGCCAGCTCATGCCGCCGTCATCGCTCCAGGCGATCGTGCTGCCGACGCGGGGATCGACGACGGCGGCCAGGTAGCGGTCGTCGAGCTGGACGAAAGCAGGGACCTCGGCACCGGGAAAGTGCGGGCCGTCGGCGACGCCGTCGCTCACGAGGAACAGACCCTTGGTCGTCCCGACGGCGACGGCCAGGTGATCCGTCGCCCGCGTGCGCAGCGGCGCCTCCTCGAGGGTTCGTGTCACAGCCCTTCAGTATGACCTGCCGGCGGGTGCGCGGTGGGGATCTGAGGTTGGGCGCGCCGGTCGTCAGCTAGGCACCAGGCGGGTGCGCGGGCCGGCGGCGGCCACCCTGCTCGAGAGCTCGTGACCGACGAGGCTCTGCAGCAGCTGCGAGGCGCCGAGCAGCACCTCGAGATCGATGCCGGTGCGGAGCCCGAGGTCGTCGAGGAGGGCGACGAAGTCCTCTGTTGACAGATTGCCCCCGGAGCCGTCGGCAAAGGGGGAGCCGCCGAGCCCGCCGAGGGAGGTGTCGAAGCGGAAGATACCGGCTCCGAGCGCCGCATAGGCGTTCAAGAGGGCGGTGCCGCGGGTCTCGTGGAAGTGCATCCCGAGGAGCGCCCGGCCGATGCGGGCAGCCTCGAGAGCGTCGAGAAGCTCGACTAGGACGCGCGGCGTCGCCATGCCCGTTGTGTCGGCGAGGGTGAGAGCCGAGGCGCCCGCCTCGAGAAGACGGGTGCAAAGAGCCGCCACCTCGTCCGGGTCGGCGTCGCCCTCGTAGGGTGAGCCGAAGGCGCACGAGACGACTGCGTCGATCCGCACCGCCGGGACGACCCCTCGTGCCCGCTTGGCGATGCGGGCGATCTCGCCGAGGGACTCGTCGATGCTGCGCCTCACGTTTAGCATGTTGTAGGCGGGTGACGCAGCCACAGTGACCGTGAGCTCATCGAGGCGTCTCCGACTTGCGCCGACGGGCGCCTCGAGGGCGAGGCGGGCGCCGGTCTCGTTCGGCACGAGCGCCGACACGCTGACGCCGTCGCCGAGCGCGAGAGCCGCGAGCACCTTCCTGGCGCCGGCCATCGAGGGTACGGCGCCCTCGGACACGAAGCTCACCGCCTCGATCCGCTTGCAGCCGGCGTCGGCGAGGGCGTTCACGAGGCGGGCGCGCTCGACCGGAGGCATCGGTGCCTCCGCCTGCAGGCCGTCGCGGGGCCCGACCTCGCGGATGACCACGCTCGGCGCCGGTCCCACGACGTCGCAGGATACCGGGCCGCCCGGCGAGCTGCGGGCGCCGCCGGAGACGGGAGGAGCCTCGGCGATAGGCTCGGCCGCCGTGGGAGGGTCGGCCGATGACGGCGCGGTGCAGGGCGGCGACCAGCAAGGCATCGCTGGTATGGTCGTCCGGGGCGACGGGCGCGGGTGTCTCCTCGGCTATCCGACGGCCAACATCGAGATCGCAGGATCAGTCGAGTTTCCGCCCGACGGCGTCTATGCGGGCGTGCTCGAGAGGGCCGACGGCAGCAGCCATCTTGGCGTCGTCTCCGTCGGGACGCGCCCTACCTATTACGGCTCGGGGGGAGTCAGGCTCCTCGAGGTACACCTGATCGACTTCGACGCCGACATCTACGGCGAGGCGGTGCGCCTCCTCGTCGGAGGCAAGGTGCGCGACCAGGAGCGCTTCGACTCGGCCGACGACCTGATCGCCGCCATGGGACGCGACGTCGCGACGGTGCGGCGCCTTGCGGCCGCCCACCCGGCGAGCACGCCCGCCCCTTGAGCATCTGGGGCCGCCCTGTGCTCGGCCCGATCGCATTTTCCCCCCGAGCCGAGGGCGGGCACTCAGGTCCTGACGGCCGAGAGGGCGATCGCGCCGATCGAGACTCGTCGCTGCCGCTAGAGACTCGTTCCGTCGCTCGAGGCTTTCGCTCCCTCTTTGCGGTCTCCATGCTCTGCGTGCTGGAGCTGGCGTTGGCCACGATCATGCACCGCCCCCATGAGAAAGCTCCAGGCCGTTCGCGCTCTTTCGCCGGCTTCATCGACCCGACATGGCAAGTCCAGGTGCCATGGACGCCGGCCCAGCGGAGAGCGTCGGCAAGCCCGAGGGTCTGCGGATCGTGGACGGCGGCGATATCGCCGGCTCGGAGGGCCTCGGTGAGGCGCCGACTTCGCCAGCGAGCGAGCCGAAGTACAGGCAGTGCTCTGCCTCGCCGAGGCGGCTGCCGTCTCCCGGCTGGTCATGTGCCATGGTGCAGACCCTCGGCCCCGATCCAGCGGGCGTCGCTTCCGGCGTCGAGCAGGTGGCACAGCATCGACCGCAGCATCTCGGCGAACCCGCCACCCATGGCAGTCGAGCTCACGTGCCGGTTCCGCCGCTCTCCGAGGAGCCGCGTCCAGTCCTCCAGATCGGCTCAGTATCAATCCGATCGCCTGCCGTCTCGCCTCTAAGGCAGTCGGGTCGAGCGCCGGAATCTCCATGTTTTTCATGTGAGGTGGGCATTCCCGGGGTAGGCGCCCGTGACACCTCAGCGGGGCTCCCCCAGCGCGGGGCAGCCCGCTAGCCGATCCCGATGCCCTCCACAACGAGCTGTCTGCCCCTGCCGGTGGCCTTGAGAAGGATCGTTGCCCGGCGCTCGGGGAACGGCGGGAGCACGATGAGGGCGCTGTGACGCGTGGTCGCCGAGTGGGTGCTCACCGTCTTCAAGGCTCGACCGTTCATATAGACCGTGACGGCGCGACAGGTCGGGCACTCGGTTACTACGAGCGCGATCCGGGTGGCTGCGGCGCCCACCAGGCGCAGCTCGGCCCCTGCGCGCGTCGTTTCGATGGCGGATCCGAGGTAGTAGCCCGGTCCGCTCACCCGGCTCCAGCCGCCGGTGACAGCCTCGAGCGATCGCGATCCGAGCGGGACGACGGCGCACCTGTCGGCCGACCAGGGCGACACGACGCCGGAGTCGCTCCGCGCGCGCACGTCATAGCAGTACTCCTGGCCGGGCGTGCCGTTCATTGACTGGCTGGTGCGCGTCGAGTCCTGCCAGGAAGACGGGTATAGGTACGCGGACTTTTGCCGGCTCTTGAAGGAGGAGAAGCGGAAGCGCACGTCGTAAGAGGAGACCGCCGGAGAGCTGGCGGTCGCCGAGTAATCGATGGCGAGGTGAGTCGTGGCCTGGTATCGGTGCGGGCTCGAGAGGCGGACCACCGGCGCCGTGGCGAAACTGAAGCGGTCTGTGGCGGTGACAGGGCTCGTGGAGAGGTCCTCGACGTGCATGCGCAGATCGACGGTACCGGCGGGCTCGGCCGGAAGGAGGGCCCTGCAGGACGTCGTGGAGGCACAAGAGGCCGTGACCGTCTGTGGCCCCACCTGCAGCCGATCGGCACCGGGAATCGGCAGGAAGCCCGTCCCGCTGATGTGGACGGCCGTAGGCCCAACAGTCGCCCCGATGTCTGGTGAGATGCTGGCGATGGATGTCGACGTGTTCCGCGTGGCGTACTGGAAGCACATGAGGGCGGCAAGGCCGGGAAAGAAGTCGCTGGGGGCTCCCGAGCTCGTGAGGCCGCCGAGCACCGGAGTCCCGAGCCCGCTCGCCATGTCGTAGCCGGGCGTCGCCTTGTACAGCCCGCCGCCGTAGCCAGAAGGGGTGTAGTCGTTATCGCCCTTCGTAACGTCCCGCAGAGCCTCGTAGCCCCCCGAGGCGTAGATGTAGGACCCGTACCTAGCGGCGACGGCGTAGAGGCCTTCCGGCAGCGCGCCAGGGTCGCCTGAGCCGTAGTCGGCACAGAAGGGCGAGCCGTCGATGAGGGCGGCCGCCGCCGCCCACAGGGGAGCGGCGCCGCTCGTGCCTCCGATAGACCCCCAGCCGTAGTCGAGCCCGGGAGCGGGTCCCGTGTAGTAGATGGTGTAGCCCGTCAGCGGGTCGCCGTCGGCAGAGACGTCGGGCACCTGCCGCATGAGGGCGTTCTCGCTCGTGGTGCCACACGTGCCCGGGGACGAGACCGAGTCCGCACCGATTAGGCCGCGAATCGTCGCCTGGTCCTGATAAGACGGCATGCACCAGCGTCTCGACACGCCGCCGCCGCCGGCACCGGCCTGGACCGCGGAGTCATTCCAGACGCTGTCGCCGTCCTGGCCGATGGAGCTTCCTCCCACGCCGACCACGTAGGGCTGGCTGGCGGGATCGTCGACCGCCGGCGTCGAGCTGTAGGGCGTCTCCGGATCTCCAAGGCAGTCGGTGGAGCCGGCGTCTCCGGCGGCGGAGATTACGGTCTGTCCCTGGGAGCTCGCCTGCTCGAAGAGCGCCTGCTCCGAGTCGATGAAACTCGGGTCCTGGTCCAGCTCGCACAGGCCCCAGGAGGTCGAGATCACCTCGTCGGCGTCGTCGTCAACGATGGCGGCGAGATCGTCGTAGTCGTCGTCGTTGGGGGCCTGGTAGACGTCGATCGTGGCGCCCGGCGCCAGTCCCATGACGTCTTCGATGTCCAAGGTCGCCTCTCCCACTCCGGCTCCTGTACCGGCTCCGCCGTCGATCTCGTGGTAGTTCACGGCCGTGGCGAGGCCGTAGCAGCGGGCATAGGCGGCGACGTCGCTGTGCAGGTTCGGCTCCAGCTCCACAAGTGCCACGCGCACTCCCTGGCCGAGGTCACCGAGGCCATAGAGGCTTGACATGGAGTAGTGCGAGGCGAGCTGGTCGGCCGTGAGGGAGTGGTTCGCCGAAGCTGCCTCAGAGGCAGCCAAACAGGGCGACGCGCCGGCAGTCCCTGACGACTGAGATCCCGATGCTCGTTGCGGCCTTCGGGCAAGGCGCCGCATCGTCGGGGCGATCAGCGCCTTCTCGGGGTACAAGTCGTTCAACCCGAGCACCCCCTCTACGTAGATCGAGATTCTCGTCGGGAGCTCGGGGGCACTCGTGTTGGCGAAGGCAACGCGGCCCGAGGGGAGCCGGTAAAGGGCGAGGGAGAGGTGGAACGCCCGCTCGACGACGAGCGCGGTCGAATCTACCTTCAGCACCAGACGGTCGCCGGCGACGGAGTCGACAGAGAGCCCGCCCCGGCGCAGCGCAGCCGCCACCGTCGCCACCTCACCTCGAGAGGGGCCGAACCTCGCGGCGAACTGGCCCCCTGCGACGAAGTGATGAAACAGAGGCGACGAACGGTCCGACAGATCGGCGAGAAAGCCTTGCACCACTGCCGGATGGGGAATCCGGAGGGTCACGTCCAGATGGAGCTCTCGGCTCGGGCGAAGCCGACCGAGGGGTGCGCTGCCCGGGGGGAGCGGCGGGGCAGCGCTCGCGGCCAAAAGGGTCACAGGAGAGCCGATCGGTGCCGCCCGTGACGGGACGGCGAGGACCACCAGCAAGAGGGAGATGGCGAGCGAGCCCGTCAGAAAGGTAACTGCTGGCCGTCCTCCCATGGCTACCTTCCTCTCATGGCTGGAGCG
>JBOGHY010000255.1:0-8381 GCA_050742375.1 Acidimicrobiales bacterium
GATCTTCGCCGCCTACGGCGCCCTCGCCCCCGGCGCCGGATTCGTGCTCGTCAACGACCACGACCCGAAACCCTTGCGCTACCAGTTCGAGGCAGAGCACGCCGGGCGCTTCACCTGGGACGTCGTCGAGGCGGGGCCCGAGGTATGGCGGGTGCGCATCGGGCGCCCGGAGGAAGCGCGCTGAACAGCGCTGTCAATAGGCCGGCCGGCGGTGCCCGCAACGAGGTGGCAGGGCTGGCCGGGCGCGGGTACAGCTACGGCTCTTCCACCGAAGTCACCGACCTCGCCCCGGGTCGAACGAGGAGGTGATCGCCCTCAGCTCGGGCAAGAGGCAAGAGCCGGACCGGCCGCTCGACTGGCGCCCTGCGGGCCGACACTGTCGCATCCTGGGAGCCTGCGTCGCAGGGCCTGCGCCGCTCCGATCGACTACGACGACATCTTCTACTACGCCCCGGAGAAGAGGCCATCTCCTCCAAGCTCGACGCGGTCGACGCCAGCTGGCGATGGTCGACAAGCTCGGGATCTCGCTCGCCGCGCCGGAGCGCCTCTCGGTGGCGGTCGACGCGCTGGTCGACTCGGTGTCGGTGGCGACGACCTTCCAGGAGAAGCGGGCCCGGGCCGGAGCCGGCCTCTGCTCGTTCTCCGACGCCGTCGGTCATCTCCCCGACCTCGTGCGTGCCGGCGGCCCCTCTATCGATGGGAGCGCGGCGCTGGCCCGTCCCGTTCGGTTGGCGAGCAGCCGGGCGGGCACCACCGAGAGGTTGGCGGCCATGACGACCCCGGTTACTCCGAGGAGGACGCCGCCGGCCAGGGTCGCAGTCGGCACCGACGCGCCGAGACCTGCACACAGCGTCGCCATCCCGACCGTGACCGTCCCATAGGCGACGCCGGCCCAGGTGTGGTCGTAGAGGTCGGCGAACATGAGCTGGCGGCCCGACGGCCCTCTGGCCACCCCGCGGGCTCGAAGCGCCGTCCAAAGGATGAACGGCACCACCTTGTGAGCGTGACCCACCAGGGCCTCGAGCAGCCATCCGCCGGCCGCGGCCATAGCCGCCGACACGAGGGCCACACCCTGGTCGTAGTGACGCGGAAGCACCAGGGCGGCGGCCAGGGCCAGGCCTGCGCCGACGAAGAGCCAGGCCGCCGAGGTCACCACGAACACCAGATGCAGGTCGGCCTTCCGGCGGCGACACCGGACATGGGCCCACAGGGAGGCGAGGTGGGCGCCGAGGCCGAGGGCCAGGATCGCCGCCCCGCCCCACGCCAGGCCTGCCAACCCCCAGGCCAGGCCGCCGGCTAAGGCCGCTGCGCCGGTCGGGATCGCCCAGACCGCGACCGTCCCGGAGCGATGTCGCCCGGGGAGGTGCGCCAGCATGAACATTGGCCACAGCTTCTCGGCGACGCCGACGTAGGTGACCCCGAGCCAGCCGAACATACCGATCACGCCCATCGCCAGGTCGACGTGACCGGAGAGGCCAAACCAGCTCCCCTGGCGGTCACCCACGAACGCGACGCCGAGGAAGCTGGTGAGCACCGCACCGCCGGCAGCGAAGCGCAGGGCTGTGACCGGCGCGCCCTTCCCCCGCACCGCCAGCGGCGCGCTGAGGTTGGCGGCGAGCAGCACGACGGCCACACCCGCCAGAGCGCCGCCGGCCGCGGTCACGCCGACCTGTTCGGTGGCGATTCCGAACGGCAGCATCCACGATGCCGCCAGCCACGTCACAAAGGTGGCTCGCGCCAGTCGTAGCGAGCGAAGCGGTCTGCCCGTGATGACGGGGGTGAACTGGTGGGTGGCGCCGAGGACCCCCATCGCCAAGGTGGCCAGCACCCCGAAATGCACCGCGGCGACAACCGGGTCCGCGGTGGGGTCCACGGCGGCTGCGCCCCTCGCCCAGATCCAGGCGCCGCCACAGGCCACCAGGCCTGCTGCCGCCGCGGCCAGAAAGGCCAGGGGCACTGACGGGGGCGGCACCCCGGCGGGCACTCCCGCTGGCCGGCTCCTCCAAACGCCGCCCGGCGCGGCCGGCGGGCGCTCGGTGCGAGTCGTCACCCGGCCCGCCGTTCAACGGCGCCGTCGTGGAGCAAGGACGCCATGTCCTTGGCCGCGTCGGTAAGGGTCATGAAGAGGTCCAGATCGCCTCGGTCGATCTCGGGTCGGTCCCGCGGTTCGCTCGGCAGCGCCCGCCCGCCGCGTCCCACGGGCGCCGAGGGTGCCGACCTCGAGGACGGGCTCCCACATCGTGACCTTGTCGCTGCCGTCCTCGTCGTCGAGGAGGCTCCGCAGCGGCTCGACGATGCCTTCGCGTCCGTCTGCCTCCCGCGTTGGCGGGTTTCAGCGGGCATGGTGTCCTCGACTTCCTGTCTTCGATGGTCGCTTCGAGGTGCTGCGCCAAGCTCAAGGGATGCTGCGGCAAGGCGGGAGACGGCTCCTGGTCGCTTCGTCGGAGCATCAGTCGTACTTCTCGCTGGCGATGCGACCGGGGTCGACCCCGAGGTCGACGAGCGCAGCGACGACCGACTCGACCATCGCCGGTGGCCCGCACAGGTACGCCTCGTTGGGCCTCACCGCCCCGAGGCTCTCGGCCAAGACGCCCTTGTCCACCCGGCGATGGAACTGGGCGCGGCACTCGGCGGGGTTGCGGGTGATGCAGTGGACGAGCCGGAGCCACCGGTGCCTGGCGGCCAGGTCGGCGAGCTCGTCACGGTAGAAGGCGTGGTCGTAGGTGATGGCAGAGCAGATCAGCCACACCGGGTCGACCCGTCCGCGCCATGCGGCGTGACGGACCATCGACATGAGCGGCACCAGCCCGCTGCCGGCCCCGACCAGCAGCACCGGCCCGGCGTCCTGGCCGCTCCAGGTGAACCGGCCGTAGGGGCCACGCACCTCGAGAGACTGGCCGGTTCGGAACCCGACGAGCAAGGGGGAGAGCAGCCCACCGGGCACCTCCCGTACGCCGATGTCGATCACCGACGGGTCGGGTGTCGGCGACGACCCCACCGAGTAGGCCCGCTGCACCGGGCGCGCACGCTCGCCAACCGGGAGCCGGACGTTGTAGTACTGGCCGGGCAGGAACCCCCGTGGCTCCTCGAGACAGAGGCGCAACGTGACCGCGTCAGGGGCCTCTTCGATCACCTCAGCGACCGTCGCCCTCTGCCAGGCGGGTGCGGCTCTCCCGATGCCTCGATCCCGCGTCGATCGGCCCTGCGCCGGTCCGTGCTCTGCTGGTCGG
Organism: Acidimicrobiales bacterium; assembly: GCA_050742375.1. Classification (GTDB taxonomy): domain Bacteria; phylum Actinomycetota; class Acidimicrobiia; order Acidimicrobiales; family Bog-793; genus JAKATT01. The sequence goes on from JBOGHY010000255.1 coordinate 3,231, forward strand.
TCCTGTGCCGTGACGCTCGCACTCATCACCCCGCCCAGTATATATCTAGTCATCAGTTGAGCTTTAGGGCCGAAGGCCACCGCTCGAGGCATGCCCGCCTCCTCGGCCAACACCAGGCAGACCGCGTCCAGGCCCGGGAAGAGCCGGCGCGCCGCTCGGCGGCGGGGGAGAACGGCGGACGGCGCCCGGGCTTCCGAGATGGAAAGCCAGCCCTCCACTCGATCCTGTCGCTGCACCAACCAAGGCGGCAAACGTAACCTTGGCTGGGTCACGACAGGCTCGGCAACGGTTGTTCGACCGCTCGTCATGGTGGTGCACCGTGCCGAGCTGTCAAGCGAGCTCGCCGCGTAGGTCGGCACCATGGTCCTGGTGTGTCGAGCGCCGCACCCCTAAGTGCTAGCGGGAAGTAGAATAAAAGTGCAGAGGGGAAGTTCCCGGTAGCCGAGGAAGGAGAGGACGATGGCAACCGTTGACGCCCGGCCGATCATCGCATCGGGAGGCGAGCCGTTCGAGATGATCATGGCAGCAGTCGGCATGCTTGAAGTCGGCGAGGAGCTCGTGGTGCTGGCTCCCTTCGAGCCGGTACCGCTCGAAGGGGTTCTCTCCTCCCAAGGCTTCGCCTACGAGGCAGAAGACCTCGGTGGGGGTGACTGGCGGGTCACCTTCCGGGGCTCGTCGTGAGCAGCCCGAGCCGAGGAGAGCCCGGCGCCGCGCCACAAGTGGGGCCCGAGTGGCTCGAGTTGTCGGCGACGGACGTACTCGACGCCGCCTGGGACGCCCTGCGGGGCGTCTACGACCCCGAGCTGTACCTCGACGTGGTGTCGCTCGGGCTGGTCTACGACGTGCGCGACGAGAACGGCGCGGTGGTCGTGGAGATGACGATGACCACGCCGGGCTGCCCGGCGTCTGAAGTGCTGCCTGAGATGGCACGCGCCGCTATCTCCGACACCGTCGAGGAAAGGGTGTCGGTGGAGGTGCGTGTCGTGTGGGACCCGCCCTGGAGCCCGGCCATGATCGACGAGGAGGCGGCGCTCGCCCTCGGGTTCAGGGCTCGGTGATCCCGCCGTGGCCAAGGCAGGCATCGAGATCGTCCGGGTCTACGAGGACCCGGGGCGGCACCCTGGTGAGCACCGGGTGCTCGTCGACCGACTCTGGCCCCGCGGACTTGCCAAGACCTCGGTCGACTTCGACGACTGGGAAAAGGACGTGCCCCGGGCACCCAACTGCGCCGTTGGTACGGGCACGACCCGGCGCGCTTTTGTGAGTTCGCCAGCCGCTACCGGGCCGAGCTCGCCGGCGAGCCCGCCGCCTCGGTCGTAGTAGCCCTGTGCCACGCCGCAGAGAGCGCTCGCGTCGTGCTGCTCACCGCCACCCGTGACGTCGAGCACTCTGGCGCGGCGGTGCTCAGAGACGTCGTCGCCGGGTCCGGGGCAAGCTAACGAGCCGCGGGACCCGCCGCCTCGAGAGCGACGTCCCCTCGCCGTTTCGCCTCTCGCCGTGGATCTTCTCGCCCCGGCTCCCAGACCACGATCGCCGCCACTCTCAGCCCTCGGTCCGCCTCTCCTCGAGGGCCTGAAGGGCGATGGCGGCATGGGCATAGGCGCCGCCGGCGCGCATCTCCGCCGCCACCCAGATCGCCTCCATGATCTCCTCGTCGCTGGCGCCCTTGCGGCGGGCGAGGCGGCTGTGGCCCTTTATGCAGTACGGGCATTGAGTGGTGTGCGCCACGGCGACGGCAATCAGCTGCTTCGTCTTCTCGGGCAGGGCTCCCTCGGCGAAGACCTCTCGGCTGAAGCGCTCGAAGGCCTCGTGGATCCCCGGGGCGAGCTCCCGGCGCCGCCTGCTCATCTCCGCCGTCGCTTCGGGGTAGACGGTCTGTTCCTCGCTCATGGCCCTCCTCTAGGGTCTATGTCCGACGCGACGCCCGCACGCTAACGCCGAGCCCCGGGGGCGGGCCGCGGTTCGCCTAGCCTCGGGCTCTACAAGGCATAGTGGATCTCGCGAGGGGGGCCCGCTTCGTGATCGGCTCTGTGACTCAGCCTGGAACCGCCGAGAGCCGGGACGGCCCTGCGCTCTCTGTCGACCGCCTCTCGAAGCGATTCGGCGACCGGGTCGCCTTCGACGAGCTCAGCTTCGACGTCGGCTACGGCGAGGTCTTCGGCTTCCTCGGCCCGAACGGCGCCGGCAAGACGACGACCGTGCGGACGCTCGGGACCCTCGTCGCACCGACGAGCGGCTCGGCCCTGGTCGCAGGCCTTGCGCTCAGTGCCGACAACGGCGTGGAGATCCGCCGGCGCATAGCCGTCATGCCCGAGTCGCCCGGACTCTACCTGCGCCTCACGGTGAGGGAGAACCTCGAGTGCTTCGCCGGCCTGTACGAGCTCGACGATCCCGACCGGCGCATCGCGGCAGCTCTTCGTGCCGTCAACCTGGCCGACCGCGCCGACGATCAGTGCCGTGCCCTCTCCAAGGGCCTGCGCCAACGGGTCGGCCTCGCCAGGGCGCTCTTGAGCGATCCGGCGGTGCTCTTTCTCGACGAACCGACCTCCGGCCTCGACCCGGTCGCCGCCCGCGAGGTGCACGAGCTGGTCGAGGCCCTCCGCGGAGCGGGCGTCACCATCTTCCTCACCACTCACCGCCTCGAGGAGGCAGAGCGGCTCTGCGACCGCGTCGCCATCTTGAACACGACCCTTCGCGGCATCGGGCGACCGGCGGAGCTCCGGGAGCAGTTCTTCTCGAGCACGCTCGAGGTCGTGACGCTCGCCCCGATCGCTGACCCGGCAGCCGTCTTCTGCGGGCTTCCGGGCGTGGAGGGCTTCGAGCTGGCCGACTCCGGTGCCTACGTCCTCGCCGTGTCGGATCCGAGGCTCTCAGCTCCGGCGGTGACCCGGGCACTCGTGAGTGACGGCTCCGACGTCCTTTCCATCGCCGAATCGCGCCACTCCCTCGAGGACGTCTACCTCCAGCTGATCGACACCGACGTCGAGGCGCAGACCCGATGAGCATGAGCACCGCCCGCATCCGGGCCATCGCCAAGAAGGAGATGCGCGACTACCGGCGCAACCGCTACATAGCCGGCACGATGATCGTGATGCCGCTGATATTCATCGTCATCCCGATCGTGGAGCTGGTCTCGATCAGACCGGTCGGCTCTTCTTCGGCACTCAACGCAGAGACCGGGGTGTTCCTCCTTTACATGCTCCTCATCCCGACGATCGTCCCGACCGCCATCGCCTCCTACGCCGTCGTCGGCGAGCGCGAGCAGGGGACCCTCGAGCCCGTGCTCACGACGCCGATCCGGCGAGAGGAGTTCCTGCTCGGCAAGGCGCTCGCCGCCCTGGTGCCGGCGCTGGCGATCTCCTATGGAGCCTTCGGCGCCGTCCTCGCCTGCGTGGCTCTCTTTGCCCATCCGGGCGTGGCGCCGGAGGTCTTCCAGGGCTCGAGGCTGATGGTCCAGCTGATCTTCACCCCTCTGCTGGCCGCCTGGGCAATCTGGGTCGGCATCGCCGTGTCCACACGCACGAGCGACATCCGGGTGGCCGGTCAGCTCTCGATCCTTGGGAGCCTCCCGCCACTCGTGGTTGCGGTGCTCATCGGCTTCGGAGCGATCCCGCGGACTCTTGGCATCGCACTCGGCTTCGCCGCCGTGCTGCTGACAGTCGACGTCCTCGGGTGGCGGCTCGTGGCGGGTCTCTTCGATCGCGAGCGGCTCGTGACGGGCGCCAAGTCGCCCCGCGGCTCGTTCCGAGGGCGGCGGGTGAAGCCGGGGGGGCGCGCCTTCGAGCCGAGCAGCGCCACCCTGCCGGGGCGGGGCGACCTCGGCGGTCCCACCGGGGCCGTGGCGTCGGCGACGTTCTGCCTGTCGCGCCGGTGGGGTGGCCTGATCGACTACAACCGCAGCTGGCAGATAGAGATCGACGGGGACGTGGTCGCCTCGATCGCTCCCCGAGGGACGGTCGAGGTGCCGCTCACGCCGGGTCGCCACGCCGTCCGCGTCTGCCTGAACCGCCACCTCAGCCCCGAGCGCACCTTCGAGGTCTCTTCGGGTGAGACCGTGAGCTTTTGGTGCCGCGCCGCCATGTTGTGGCCGCGCTACCTGGCGGCACTCGTGAAGCACGATCTTTGGATCTCCCTCGTAAGGGATTGACCTGCCCGGAGCGCTCACCCCTCGCCCTGGCGGCGCCAGGGCGACCTAGGCTTTGCCTACCTCGACGGCGGCCGGAGGATGGGACATGTCGATAGAGCGCTTCCCGGTCGAGGATGGCCACATCCTCATGTTCGCGAGGGCGATCGGGGATCCGAACCCCCTCTACACCGACCGCGAGGCGGCATCGGGTTCGTCTGCAGGGGGCATCGTCGCCCCACCAACCTTCGTTCAGGCGGGGGTCCACTTCGATCCCGACTACCCGCTGCGGCCGAGGGAAGGGCGGGACTGGCTCGGCTCAGGCGCCGTCTCGGGCCGCTCAGGCGCCGCCTCGGGCGGCTCCGGCTCCGGCTCCGGCGGGATCGCCAGCACCCTTCATGCCGAGCAGCGCTTCGACTACCACAGGGTGCTTCGGGCCGGCGACGTGCTGCGGGCGGAGAGCCGGCGGGGCCGCAGCTGGGAGAAGCAGGGGCGCAGGGGCGGGATGCTCAGGTTCGTCGAGACGGTCACGGAGTTCAGGGACGAGAGCGGCGAGCTCGTCGTGACGGCGACGGCCGTCGGGGTGAGGACCGAGCACGTCCCCGGAGAGCGGCCCGACCAATGAGGGAGAGCGAGATCGAGGTGGGCGAGCGCCGCCAGATGGTGCTCGTCGACGGCCTCACCCGCACCCGCATCGTCCAGTACGCCGGCGCCTCGGGCGACTTCAACCCGCTCCACACCGACGAGCACTTTGCCCGGGAGAAAGCCGGGTTCCCGACCGTCTTCGCCCACGGGATGCTGACGATGGGCATGACGGGCCGCATCGTCACCGACTGGGTGGGGGCCGATCGGCTCCGCTCCTACGGAGCGCGCTTCATCGGCCAGGTCTGGCCGGGCGACACCCTCACTGCGATCGCCACGGTGGAGTCCGTCCGGAGCGTGAACGGCGAGTCGCTCGTCGAGCTGCGGGTCCTCACGCGCAACCAGCGGGGCGAGGACGTGCTGACCGGCACGGCCACCGCCGGCCT
>JBOGHY010000256.1:0-6086 GCA_050742375.1 Acidimicrobiales bacterium
CCAGCTGGAAGCGGTGGGCGATCAGGAAGCGGCCAGGTGAGACGCCGAGGCGGCTTTCGAAGGAGCGAGCCAGGTGATAGGGGCTGTAGCCGACGTGGTCGGAGACGTCGCCGAGGCTGACGGCCCCGCCGCAGTGCTCGGCGAGGAAGCGTGCGGCGCGCTCGACGGCGATGTCCATGATCCCTCTCCGGGGAGTAGCTCGGCGACAGGTACCTACATAATGGCGTGGCGGAGAGAGCCGAGGAGCCGAGAGCCTCCGGCGCGGCGCCGGGTGGTCGGGCGCCTTAGAGGCGGTGACGCGCAAGTCCGCACGCACTGGTGCCGACGGGACCGCCACGAGTCTCGGCACGAGCCCCGGTGCGCCTCAGCATCAAGGGCTACGCCTGCCTCGCCCCCTCGGCCGGCAGCCCAAAGCTGGTCCTCCTCAACGACGGGCAGCTCGTTCGCCCCGTCGCTCCTCCCGCCGACCTGGTCACGGTGGTACCGACGCCGCCGGCGAGCGCCCGACGAAGGACGACCGCTCCTGCAGCCCCGGCGCCAGCACCGCGAACCCCGCGACCGGCACGACGATCTTGCCGGCCTTGATGCGGCCCTGCTCGACGTAGGCCATCGCCTCGAGCCTCTGGTCGAGCGAGAAGGTCCGGTCGATGACGGGGCGCAGCTGCCCGCTGTCATAGAGGGCGCCGAGCTGGTGTAGCTGGGAGCCGTCGGCCCGCATGAAGAAGAACTCGTAGCGCATGCCCAGATCCCTGGCCCGTGAGTCGTCGTCACGCTCGACCCGGTGACGTGGTCGCGTTCGACCTGCATACCTTCCGCGCCTCTCTCGGCGGCGGTCGAGACCACTTGGCGTGGCCGACCGAGTGCTTCGCCATACCCTATGACGACGAGACGCGCGCGAAGACCCTGCGCTGCATGGCCGACGCCTTCGAGCAGGAAGGCCGGGGCTTCGACCGCCGGCGCTATCTGCTCTGGCGGGACTGGCTCGTAATCGGAGCCACTCCCGCCGTGTCGCCGTCATCGAGGGTATCCGAGTCGCTGGCGTCTTGGAGCTGCCCGGAGCGGAGCTCGGGTGGTGAGCGCGGACACGGTGGATCTCCGTAGCGGTGCTTGTGGGCGGGCTCTCTCGCCACCCCAGGGCTTCTGCGACGACGAGGTGACCCGCCGGCTCCTGCGCCGCCGGCCGCCGCGCCGAGCCCTCGACTGGGTGGGACAGGCCCTGGAGGGTACGGTCCGCTCGGTGCGGGCGATCCGCGGCGGCATGTCCTCCGCTGTGCACCTCTCGGGGGTGGAGCGCCGCGACGGGACCGTCGAGCCCGTCGTGCTGCGCAGTTACGTCCGTCCGGAGCTCAACGCCGAAGAGCCGGACATTGCGCGCCGAGAAGCTCGCGTCCTGCGCTTTGTCGAGGCGGTCGATATCCCGACGCCGAGACTGCTCGCCGTCGATCCGACCGGGGCCGCAGCGGGCGTGCCGGCGGTGCTCATGTCCCGGGTTCCGGGTCGGGTCGCCTGGTCGCCATCGAACATGGAGAGCTGGCTGGCTCGCCTCGCCGAGCTGCCGCCACTCATTCACGGGGCCACGCCACCAACCCGAGATCCTCTGGGCCCGTTCGCTCCGTACCCGCAGGAGAGCTACGACGCGCCGACCTGGGCTCGCTGGCCCAAGGCGTGGGAACGGGCGGTCGAGATCTTCCACGCCCCCCCGACCTGTCGCCGGTATTCATCCAGCGTGACTTCCATCCTGGAAACGTCCTGTGGCGGCGCGGAGTGGTGAGCGGGCTGGTCGACTGGCAGGCGGCGTGCGTCGGACCGGCATCGGTCGATGTCGCTCACTGCCGGGCCAACCTGTTCCGCTACGGCATGGAGGTCGCCGATCGATTTACCGCCACCTGGCAACGCCAAACGGGCGAGCAGCACCACCCGTGGGCCGACGTCGTCACGATCGTAGGATTCCTCGACGGGCTGCGCGACGAGCCAGGCTCCGACCGCTTCGTCGTGGAAGAAGCCCTCGTCAGGGCGGTGAGGGAACTTGAACCGTCGACGTCGTGATCGGGGTCGACTCCCAAAAGCACACTCACACCGCGGTAGCGGTGACCGCCTCGATCGGGCCGAAGAAGAAGGCCCTCGTGGCGATCGAGCGCTCGATCCTCGTCGTCATCCACCTACGCGCCGACCCGAACGTCCGACTCGTCGACTTGGGAGCGGACTTCTACGAGCGCAGGGTCATAAGGAGCACCGCACCCGCCACCTCGTCCGTCAGCCCATGGCCCTCGGCCACAAGGTCACCCTCAGCCCCGGCGCCTGAGAACAACCAAGTTTCGGGACTACGTCCCGAACGGGGTTCTGCCCTGCACCCCGGTCACCATTCTTGAGATCACATCGAGGTCGTCTTCGGCGTCGACAGCCACAAGCAGATCCACACTGCCGTGACGTTGATGCCGAGACCGAGGTGGCTGTCCTCGACGGCGTTGGCGAACAGCGCAGCCATCATCAGAAGACCCACTCCCTCCAGCCAGTGCGCCATCTTCAGGTCCCCCACGTCCAGAGGAAGTAGGGCGAGGCTGTCGATGAACGACGCCACACGCGCTTTGGCCTCGACGTCGTCGCCGGCGATGAACACGTCCGGCGGGCGGCCGCCGACCTGATCCGCGGCGAGGACGTGGCCGAAGAGGGGGTTGAACGCCTTGACAACGTGCGCGCCCGCGGGGGCGACCTTCGCGAGCTGCTGTGTGGCGGAGCTGTCGTCGGGAAACGAGCCCGTGTGGGTGGGATCGAAGGGGTTGGAGACGTCGACGATGATCTTGCCGGTCAGTGCGTCCCCGTAAGCGGTGACGATCGGTGCGGCACTGGCGTAGGGCACGGCGGGGACGGCGATGTCGCCGGCCGGGGCGCTACCGATCGTTGCGGCGACTGGCCTGAACATTGCTTCACAGGGATCGTGATCTCCGGTGAGATCGGTGTCGGCAAGCCCGACCCCCGTGCATTCGCCGCTATCGCCGACAAACTCGGCATCGCCCCGTCTGATGCCCTCATGGTGGGTGACAGATGGGAACGGGACGCCATGGGCTCAGTCAATGTCGGCACGTCTGCCGCGTGGATCAGCGCCGGACGGACAGTGCCAGCCCAGGTCGCAGGCGTCAGCATCATTGAGCGCGTCGGCGATGAGGATCCCGTGCGCCGGTAGACGTAAGTCAGCAGACGTTGCGCGTAGCGGTCGTACACCGTAACTAAGGCCGTTCGTCCCCGCGCAAAGACCTGTTCCAGAGCGTCTGGTCGGTCGCGGCGGAATCGCCAGGACCGACATGTCCGATGGCGTCCACAGGTTCCAATGGTTAGGCCTTACGCGACAGTTGTCCCAGCTCGTGCCCACGTCGCGTCCCGATCTTGGGCTCGGACTGTCAACAAGGAGGCTCATGCCGGCGCCGGTGCGTCCACCCAGTCCGTCGCCGGGCGCTGCTCCTCCGCTGCGGCCGCCTCGTATGCTCGACGGGTCCGATACCCTTCCAAAGGAGGCGTCTGCCACTTGGGGTCCGCCCGCCATCAGAACCGGTCTTCGTCGCAGCCCGGCGGGCCTCCGGCGTCGACGAGCGGCCAGGTGCCGCTGGTCGGACGCATCTTCCCCGCGCCTCTCGCTGCCAAGGTCCCTGAGGTCATCTTCGCCTTCTGGGTGGCGAAGATCCTCACCACCGCCGGCGGGGAGGCCACCTCGGACTACCTGAGGTTGTACGGCAATATCAAGGGCGGCGCGGTCGAGGTGGGCCTGTTTGTCGTCGGGCTGGTGCTGCAGTTCGCCACCCGCCGGTACCGGGCCATCGCCTACTGGTTCTTGGCCTTTGCCATCGCCATCTTCGGGACCGGGGTCTCGGACTTCCTCCACCTCGATGTCGGCATCCCGTATGCCGGGACGACCCTGCTGTGGGCGGTCGTCCTGGCAGCCGTCTTCTGGCTCTGGCAGCGCTCGGAAGGCACGCTGTCGATCCACAGCGTCACCACCCAGCGACGCGAAGCCTTCTACTGGGCGACCGTCTTTGCCACCTTCGCCCTCGGCACCGCCCTCGGGGACTTCACCGCCACCTCCCTCCACCTCGGCTACCTGGCTTCGGGCATCCTCTTCGGGGTCGTCATCTTCCTGCCAGCCCTGGCGTGGTGGAAGTTCGGCCTGAGCAGCATCGCCGCCTTCTGGATGTCGTACGTGGTAACGCGACCCCTCGGTGCGTCCTTCGCCGACTACTTCAGCAAGCCCCACAACCTCAGCGGAATCAACTTCGGCGACGGTTCCACGGCCATCGTGTTCGCCGTCGCGGTCTTCCTCCTCGTCTCGTACCTCGCCGTCGTCCGCCCCGACATCCAGAAGCCGCACACCAGCCCTGCCACCAGGAGTCGGACGGCTGCTCCGAAAGCGCCACTTCTCAACGCGCCCGAGGCCGAGCTCGAAGTTGAGTAGTTCGGCGGGGGCCGGTACTCGGTCGCGATATTTCGTCGTACCGTTGATGCTCGGCTGCTCGAGCTCTTCGAGTCGAACCTCCAAGCCGTGGTCGAGGCGCTTGAAGGCGCTCGCTTCATCGAGATCAGCGATAAGCCTGGTTGTGAGGACGCCCTCCCGACTGGTTTCGTGCCCGTGAGAGGACGCCGGCCAGTCCCCAAGCCGACGATCCGAATGGGGACAGCCTGAGAGGCCCTGCAAACCCCCGAGTGTCAGCGGGGCCGCGGTCCCCGCGTGCCCGTCTCGATGGTGGCGAGTCCTTCGCGCTCGGCGGCGTGTAGCACCTTCTCGTCGAAGGAGGCGACTCGGGCGTGGGCGTGGCGGGCGGTCGCCAGGCAGTAAGCGTCGGGAAGGCTGATCGGATGCGTACCCCGCAGGCGGGCGGCCTCGACGCCGATCCCCTCGGTCGCCTGGTGGATTGTGGTGCCGAGCGCGGCGATGGCCTCGCGTGCCGCCCGCAGCCTGCGCCGGTCGGCAGTGGGCGCGACGAGCACCTCGCTGAGGTTGACGACGCTCAGCAGCCTGACCTCGTTGTGACGCTCCCAGCTGACGAACAGCCTGCGGGCTCGGGTGTGGTGTGAGTCGGAGCTGTCGAGCGCGCCAACGAGGACATCGGCGTCGAGGAGGACCGTCACCGTTCGGCGTCTTCGCGATCTAACTGTTCCAGGTAGGCCGGCGGGTAGGCGCTGGTGAGGACGCCGAACGCGCTGTCGAACCCGAGCTCGCCGCGGCGGACCCGTAGCTCCCCTTCTTCGAGCGCCTCGACTACGACCTGATCACCGGCATGCAGCCCAGCCTCCTCGAGCGCGGCAACCGGGATCGTGACCTGGTTCTTGATAGAGATCTTGGACATACCTTTACTTCAGCGGTAAAGGTGGCCGGATCTCGAAATGACTTCGGCCACACTACGACGAACGGATCGCCTGGGCTGGCTCATCCACGAGTACCGGATGGCCGCTTGAGCTGCGCGGATGGGTTCTCAAACGAGGAGCAAGACATCGGGTTGGTGCTGAAGGGAGTCAAGTCCGACCTTCCGCGGGATAACCGCGGGATGCAGGCTTCTCCCTCCGCCTGGCTTCCTTCCGGCAAGACGGTCCTCTTCGTCAGCCACTACCTCGAAGAGGCCGATGCCAATGCGGAGCGGATCGTGCTCGTCGCCCGAGGCGAGATCGTTGCCGACGGCCCGACGAGAAGTGTTCAAAGAATATGTCCCAGGCGTTCGCACGATCGCAATTAAGAGTCGATCAACCCCGAGGAACCGGCGCTCAGATCGCCGAATCCGGTGTCGATCGAGGCTCAGATTCGGGTGGGGGGGTCGAGGTGGGGATCGGCAGTTATGCGCTACCACCGCTCCGGTTCGGCCGTCTTATCTCACACCCGAGAGGGTGCGGCCTCTGACAAGTCTGACGCCGGGTCAGCGTTGGGTTGGCTTTGTGGGTGCGATGTCGACGAACAGCTCGACTTCGTTTCCGTCGGGATCGTGAATGTGCATTCCTTTGGTGTGGGCGTGGTGCAGCTCGAACAAGATGACGACGCCGGCGGCTTCGAGCTCGCTTTTGGTGGCGTCGAACTCGTCGAGCGAGTCACCGACTTTGAACGCGACGTG
>JBOGHY010000257.1:0-10605 GCA_050742375.1 Acidimicrobiales bacterium
CAATGACGACTTCGACGACTACTGGAGGTTCCACCTCTCCCGGGAACGACGGCGAGTCCACGAGACGCGTTATCTCAACGAGACGCTCCCGATAGCTGCATGACGTCACTCTGGGGGAGCCGCACCCTAGTGAGTTGGCGAGCTCGACCGGCACCGCGGCGTCGCTCAGTGCCATGCCGGTCAGCCCGCTTGTCGAGCAAAGTAGGCGCGGTACCACTCGAGGGTGCGGAGCAGTCCGGTCTCGAGGTCGACCGCGGGCTTCCAGCCCAGAACCCGCGAGGCCTTCGTGGAGTCGAGGTACTGGGAGGCGATCTCCGACCGAGCCGTGCCGAGGACAATTGGCTCCAGATCCTTTCGATCGACGAGGTGGCGGAGACGGTCCACTAGCTCGAAGGCGGAATGGGCACGGCCGGCGCCGAAGTTGAAGGGAAGGCCGCGCACCTCTTGCTCCGCCGACCTGTCGCAGAGGAGCAGGTAGGCATCGACCACGTCGTCGACATGGACGTAGTCCCTCGTCGGCGTACCGTCGCTGCGAAGGATCGGTCGCTCGTCGCGAAGGAGGCTTCTTATGGTGCCGGGAACGAGCCGGCTCCAGTTGAGGTCCCCGCCCCCGTAGACGTTGCTGCAGCGGGCGATCGACACCGGCAGGTCGTAGGTGCTGGCGTACCCACGGGCGATGAGGTCGGCGCAGGACTTCGAGAGGTCGTAGGGATGCCGTCCCGTCGCCGGCATGTCCTCGACGTAGGGTGGTGCCTGTAGGTCTCCGTAGGCCTTGTCACTCGAGGCGACCACTATGCGCTGCACCAGGTCGGCATGAAGCCTGCACGCCTCTAGCAGGTGGTAGGTGCCGCGTATGTTGGCTTCGAAGGTGGCTAGCGGCGCTCGGAGCGCCGCGCCGACTAGTGTCTGGGCTCCGAGATGGATGACCGAGTCGACCTCCTGCACGACGACAGCTCGCTCGACATCCGCATAGTTCTCGAGACGCCCGTTCACGACGGTCACGCGGTCTACGGTCCGGCGCGCAAAGAGGTCGGACTGGGGGTCCGAGTCGAGCACGAGCGCCACCACGTGGGCTTGCTCGTCCACGAGGCGACGCGTGAGCCATGAGCCCACTATGCCGGAGGCGCCGGTCACGAGCACTCGGCGGTCCGACCACCTCGACGGCGTTACCAGATCTTCCAAGGCGGCGTCCCGCTGTCCCAGAGCGTGTTGAGGTACCTCATGTCGCGGAGGGTGTCCATAGGGTGCCAGAAGCCGTCATGGCGGTAGGCGGCCATCTCGCCCAGTTCGGCCAGTCGCTGCATCGGGACGCCCTCCCAGGCAGTCGAGTCACCTTCGATCATCTCGAGCACACCGCGCTCTAGGACATAGAACCCGCCGTTGATCCACCCCTCCTGTGCCGGTGCCTTCTCGGCGAACTCCGTCACCTCGTTCCCGTCGAGGATTACCGTCCCAAAGCGAGGTGTCGGACGGACGGCCGTGACCGTGCAGAGCTTGCCCTGGGACCTGTGGAACTCGATCACCTTGCTCACGTCGAGGTCGGCGACTCCATCTCCGTAGGTCATGAGAAATGTATCGTCCGCGCCCAGCCAAGGCGTTACTCTCTTCAACCGCCCGCCGGTCGCAGTCGAGTCGCCGGTGTCCACGACGCTGACCTTCCATGCGGGCACCTCTCCGCGAGGAAAGAACTCAGCCGTTCCGTCGCCGAGGTCGAAGACGGCATCGCTCTCACGGAGCCGGTAGCTGGCGAAGTACTCGGAGATGGCCTCGCCCTTGTAGCCGGCGGCTATGACGAACTCGGCTATGCCACCTGCCGCGTAGATGTTGCAGATGTGCCAGAGGATGGGGTGCTGTCCGATCCGGACCATCGGTTTCGGCCTTAGATCCGTCTCCTCGGCCAACCGGCTCCCGAGGCCCCCCGCCAGGATGACGGCCTTCACGCCTACTTCTTACTCGATGCGCGTCGGCCCGAGGCTGATCTGAGCCTCGAGGCCAACTCGCGTGAGCAGACCAGGGCGAGTCGGACCGAGAGCATTGTCGCCACGATGGGCAACAGCAATCGATCGACACCGCTCGTGGTCGCGACGGTGAAGCGCCAGAGAGAGCGATGCCTGGCGAGTTGCATGTAGAAGGGGCGTCCCTTTCCACTTGCCCCACCGAGATGGGTCACCTCGTCTTCGATGTAGCCCACTCTCCAGCCGGCGGATCGAAGTCTCCAGCAGAGATCCACCTCTTCGACGTACATGAAATATGTCGGGTCGAACCCACCTACGGCTTCGAAAGCCTCACGGCGGACGACGAAGAACGCCCCGCTCACCCAGTCGACGCACCTCTGCCGTGAGTGATCCCAGTTCCGTGTCCTGTAGTCCTGGGAGATCTGCCCCATCGACCAGATGGCGCTCGACATGGCGTGCAGCGCCGATCGGCGCACCGTGGGGAAGGCTCGAGCGGACTGGTGCACCGAGCCGTTCGCCTCGAGCAGCGTCGGACCGACTAGTGCCAGACGCTGGTCCCGCTCGAGTGCCTCGACGAGGCGCTCGACGCTTCCGGCAGCCGGGACCGTGTCTGGATTCGCCATGACGATGAGGTCGGCGGCGGTAGCTCGAGCGCCGAGGTTCATACCCGAACCGAAGCCGCTGTTGCGAGGTGACTCGACTATCTGTACCTGCCCGGCGACCCCGATCGGCATGGCCGCCCTCGTGGCGCCGCGGACGGAGTTGTCGACTAGCACGATGTCGTCGATCCCCTCTGTGCGAAGCAGCTCTGTGAGCTTCAACGCGTGGATCGTCGTGAAATAGTCGACGATGACTGCGGCGACGCTTTGGACCTGGGGGATAGCACCTCTGCCTAGCTCAGCTCCCGTCATCACGTCGCATGCTCGTCTGGAGCGCGTCCTCCTAGCCGATCTCGGGCGAGAAGTACGCCGTCGCCGAGATCGCCATGCTGTAGGGGGTCTTGTCGTTGGTGAGCACGCTCAAAGGCGCCCCACTCGAGCCTGCACCGGTCTGTGGGCTCGGTGAGACGGTCTGCACCGTGACGAGACGGGTGAGGCTGTAGAGGCCCTGTAAAAAGGCATTGCAGTGGTCGTGAGGACCGGTGATCGAGATGCTGAGCGGGATCGTGCTCAAAAGCGACCCGGTGGCCGGTGCCGCCGTCGTGTCGTCGGCCAGGCTGCCGAGGGCCACGCCGGTCCTCTTCGAGAGGTTGAAGAGCTCGGTGGTGAGGGGCCCTGCCTCTGGAAGGGACGGGACTGCCGCCGTGAACTTGTTCAGGTACTTCTGTTCCTCCTTGGCGAGCACGGCGTCGTGCTCTGACTGCTGGAGCACCTGCTCGAGGGAGGTGAGCTGCTGCTGCTTGGTGGTCGCCTCGGCGTTCACCGAGGTGAGCTTGGCGCCCTGGGGCGACATCCAGGCGAACCACCACACGAGCAGGATGACCACCACCGCCGCCACCGAGATGAGGACGGCGCGCCGCCCGAGGAGGTCGAGATTGAGATCTGAGAGCCGCTTCATTTCGAGAGCACCTCGAATTCGGTCAGTCGTGACGATCGGATCGTCCCGAGGACACTTAGCGTCGCCGAGTAGGTGACGCTCCCGCCAGGGTGTTGGGCGAAGGGGGAGAACTGCGTCAGCTGCAGCTGGCCCGATCTCGCCAGCTGGTCGAACCAGACCTCGAAGTAGGGGTAGTTCTTCTCGGCCACGACGGAGATGCTCACGGTTGCTATCTGGAGCTGGGAGGGCGGGATGGGCGCTGCCGGGCTCGCTCCGGACGTCGCCGAGACCGTGGAGACGGGGGGCGTCTGCGACCCGCTGATCGACGTCACCACCCCTCCGGGCGGGGTGTTGTGAGCCAGCGAGACGAGCACGGCAGGCCAGTTGACCTCGCCCGCGACCACCGGGGACAGGACCGCCTCGTCCTTTTGGATCTGGGCCACCTCCTTGCGTGCCGTGTCGTACTTGGCTATCTGTGACTGGGTTGTCGTGATGTTGGCGTCGAGGCTGGCAACGTGGTTCTCGGCGTTGTGCACCTGCAGGTACCGAAGGACGCCGCCGCCGATGAGGGCGAGCACGATGAGGGCGGCCACGGCGACGACCATGCGGTCGGTGCGTGCAGCCTTGCGGCGCCGGAGGATCTCTGGGGGAAGGAGGTCTAGTGGCTTGGCCCCTGCCCGTTCCGGCAGCGCCAGGCCGACGACCACGGCGACGAGCGGGTCGCGCCGGGCCAGCTCCTCTGCGGACAAGTTGAGCTCCGAGCAGTCGACCCGGGACAGCGTGCTCCCGGCGACGACCTCTGCTCGCAGCTGCTGGCCGAGGCGCTCGAGCAGGCCGGCGAGCCGCGAGCCGCCGCCGGTGACCGTCACCTTGCGTACGTCGGAGCGGCCCGGGAGCGAGGCGTAGTACTCGATCGAGCTTCGGATCTCGCCGACGAGCGAGGTGGAGGCCTCCGAGGCGGCCGCAGAGACGGCCCTCAGGTGGGGCCCTGACTGGTCGAGGTTGCGCTTGGTCGTCTCGGCGTCGTCGGTCGGAAGGTCCAGGGCGCCGGCGACGGCAGCCGTCACGGTGTCGCCGCCGTCTGCGATGGTGCGGACGAAGTGGGGCACGCCGCCCTCGTGCACGACCACGGTGGTGAGCTCCGACCCGATGGAGACGATCGCCTCGGCACCTCCGCTCGCCTCGGCCGGGTCGTAGAGCGCCCTTACGAGCGCCGTCGAGTTGAGGTCGACGCTGATAGGGGTGAGGCCGGCTCCGCCGACGGCTTCGACGAGGGGGTCGACGAGGTCGCGATGCGCCGCCGCTAGCAGTACCCGCCGCATCGGGGTCCCGTCGGCGGCGGCGAATTCCTCGAGGGGGCGCGCCGAGAGGAGCGTCTTTTCGACGGGGAAGGGGATGACGTCGAGCGCCTGCAGGCGGACGGCCGAGTCGAGCTCGTTGTCTTGCACGTGCGGCATGTCGAGCTCTCTTGTGATGGCCCGGAGCCCTGCGATGCCGAGGTGGACCTCCTTGGCGGAGAAGCCGCCCTCTTTCACACAGCGTTCGATCGCCGAGCGCACGGCCGTGAGGTCCGCCACGCCGCCGTCGAGGACCGCACGGGGCGGCAGGCGGACCTGGCCGATGTTGACGAGGCGCACCTTGTTGCCCGAGACGGCCACCTCCGCCATGCGGACGGCGCTGTTGCTGATCTCGAGGGCGACCCGCCTCGGTCCCCTGGTTGCCATGCGCGCCATCACGTTGCTCCGTGTTCTCTCGGCAGCCGGATCGCTCCGCCTGCGCTCCTTGTGAGGTACATCGGGCCCCCCACAGCGTTATTGGGTGGGTTGGTTCTGGATGAGCTTGTAGACGTTGAACATGGGCAGGTACATCGAGACGACGATCGACCCGACGCAGATCCCGAGGAAGATGATTAGGAGCGGCTCCAGCACGCTCGTGAGGGTGTCGACGGTGGCCGACACCTCGCTGTCGTAGAACTCCGCCACCTTTTCGAGCATGGAGTCGAGAGCGCCCGACTCCTCGCCAGTCTCGATCATCTGGGTGACCATGATGGGCATGACGTCGTACTGGGCGAGGCTGGAGGAGAGCGACTGGCCGTGGCGAACGCCCTCTTGGGCGCCGTGGACGGCATCGGCGACCATCTGGTTGCCGGAGTTCTGGGCGACGATCTCGAGCGCCTCGATGATGGGAACGCCCGAGGCCAGGAGGGAGGAGAGGGTGCTCGTGAAGCGGGCGAGCGACACCTTGTGGGCGAGGGGCCCGAAGACGGGCGGGCGCAGCTTCAGGCGGTCCCACTTCTCGCGTCCCGAAGGCGTGGCGATCCAGCGCCGGACCAAGATGACGACACCCACGACGACGGCGATTACGACGAGCAGGTAGACGCTCGCGACGATGTTGGAGACCTCGACCACGATGCGGGTCGGGAGTGGAAGTTGCCCGCCGAGCTGGGTAAAGAGCTTCTTGAAGATCGGGACGACGAAGATCATGAGGGCCGCCACGATGATGATGACGAGGCTCACCACCATCGCCGGGTAGCTCATCGCCGAGCGCACCTTGGAGCGCAGCTCTACCTGTTTCTCGAGCGTGGAGGAGAGCTTCAAGAGCACGGCGTCGAGGGAGCCCCCCACCTCGCCCGCCTTCACCATGGCGATGTAGAGGGGCGGGAAGATCTTGGGCAGCTTCTCGAGCGCCGAGGAGAGGAGCATGCCCTGCTCGACGTCGGCGCGGATCTTGAGCATCGCCTCCCGCAGCGGCCTCGACTCGATCTGCTCGGAGAGGACGCTGAGTGAGCGCACGAGAGTGAGGCCGGAGGCCACCATGGTCGCCAGCTGGCGGCTCATGAGGGCGACCTCCTTCAGCTTCACCCTGTCGGAGAGGCCCGGGATGCGGATCTCCGCCTTCAGGTTGACCCGCGATACCGGCTTGATCTCTATGGGGGCGAAGCCCATGTCCCGCAGCTTGGCGGCGACGAGCGGCATGTTGTCGCCCTCGAGCTGGCCAGAGACAAGTTGACCGCCCCGGTCGCGCACCTTGTAGTCGAATGTCGTGGTTGGCATGGGACTCTCTCGTTCGGGAAGGGCGCTCAGCCCTTCAGGTGTTCCCTCAGCTCGGCGGGGTCGTGGCAGCGGTCGAAGGCGACCGCCTCGGTGATCTTCTGCGCCCTGACGGCGCGGGCGAGGCCCTGGTCCATCGTCTGCATCCCCTGGGCGCTGCCCGTCTGCATGAGCGAGTAGATCTGGTGCGTCTTGGCGGAGCGGATGAGGTTGCGGATCGCCGGCGAGCACACCATGACCTCGGCCACCGGCACGCGTCCGAGCCCCGTCGCCGAGATGATGAGCTGCTGGGTGACCACCGCCTCGAGCGAGCTCGCCAGCTGGATACGGATCTGGTCCTGCTGCCCGGTCGGGAAGACGTCGATGACACGGTCGATCGTCTGGGGGCAGTCCTGGGTGTGAAGGGTGGCGAAGACAAGGTGGCCGGTCTCGGCCGCCGTGAGCGCCGTGGCGATCGTCTCGATGTCGCGCATCTCGCCGACGAGGATCACGTCGGGGTCCTGGCGGAGCACGTGACGGAGCCCTTCGCTGAACGAGTCGGTGTCGACGCCAATCTCGCGCTGGTTGACGATCGCGCGGGCGTGGTTGTGGAGGAACTCGATCGGGTCCTCGATCGTCATGATGTGCAGAGGCTTCGTCCTGTTGATGATGTTCACGAGCGAGGCGAGAGTCGTCGACTTGCCCGAGCCCGTCGGGCCCGTCACGAGTACGAGACCCCTTCGGAGCTCGGCGAAGCTCGAGACCACCTCGGGCAGACCGAGCGAATCGAAGGCGGGGATCTCGTGCGGGATGGCCCGAAGGACGCTGCCGAGGGAGCCGCGCTGCTGGAAGACGTTCACCCGGAAGCGGCCGACCCCGAGGATCATGTGCGAGGTGTCGAGCTCTTTCGTCGCCTCGAACCGCTCCCGCAGGTTCTGGGTGAGGATGCGGTAGATCATCTCCCGGATCTGCTCGTTGTCGAGGCGGGGCAGGCCCTCGATGGGGCGCAGCGCCCCGTCGACGCGGATCGACGGCGGCAGCTGGTTCGCCAGGTGCAGGTCTGATGCGCCGTTCTCGACGGCGTAGGCCAAAAGGTCGTCGAGGTCGAGGCTCTGCGGGACGCCGCTCTCCCCCGAGAGCTGGAAAGCTGTGGCGCCTCCGCCGAGGCCGTCGCCCTCCTCGTGGGCGCCGTTACCAAGCGACTCGTCGCCCGGCCCGAAGGGGCCTTTGAAGCCCGGCACCAGGGGCCGCAGGCTGGGTGCCTCCCCCATGAAGGACTCCCCGAGCGGTGCTACGGGAGGAGGCGGCGCAACTAGCGGCGGCGCCACAGGAGGTGGCGGAGGCGGCGGTGGTGGCGGCGGTGGAGGAGGTGGTGGCGGCGGAGGAGCCACCGAGGACATCTCCTGGCCAGCGCCGGCTGGGGTCCCGCCAAAAGCTCCCGCTCCCATCACGGCACCGACGCCGGCAGCGGCGAGGCCGTCGCCGGCTCGCACCCCGACGAGCCCCGCGCCGGTCGGAGCCGTCCCGACCAGAGCGCCTGCGCCTGCCCCGACGGAGGCGGCAATGCCCGGCACTGCGCCTGTGCCGGCCGCACCCTCGGCCCCGCCGAGGCGCGGGTAGACGGCTTCCATGATCCGCTCGATGCCCGCCGGGTCCGCCAGCACGCACCCGGCGATCTCGCGGGAAAGGAAGTCGGACAGGTTCCGCAGCTCGTCGGTGGCGAGCGGCTCGCCGCAGGCGAGGGTCAGACGGTCGGCCTCGAGGCGATAGCCGATCGCCCCGATCTCGCGGGCGAGCATCTCCGGGACGAGCTTGAAGGCCTCGCCCATGGGGCGCTCCTCGAAGATGTCGACCGAGGCGATGCCCGAGAGGCGCGACAGCTCGGCGAGGGCCACCTTCGGCTCGACCTCGCCCCGCTGGGCGAGCACCGACGCAACCGGCCGGGCGTGACCTGCCGCCTCCGACAGGGCGCTCTCGGCGGCCGCCGCCGTGATCTTCCCCGTGTCCGAGAGCGACGTCGCCAGACGCCGCGACCACTCGGTTGCTGGGCGGGAACCGGACATGCTCATGCGACCACCCTGATCGTTTCCTCGAGGCTCGTGAGTCCGAGCGCTGCTTTCCGCAGGCCGTCGTGGCGCAGGGGGATCATCCCCTGCTCGACGGCCGTGCGCTGGATTTCCTCGACGGAGGATCCGGCGATGACGGACCGCTCGATCTCCTCGGTGACGATGAGGAGCTCATGCAGGGCGATGCGACCGTGGTAACCGGTACGGCTGCACGCCTGGCAGCCGACCGCCTGGCGGAAGCGCGGGGGGCCGCCGGCGGGGGCGTCGTCGTCGGACCACCCGAAAGCGGCCAGCTCCTCGGCGCTCGGATCGTGGGCCTCGCTGCAGTTCTCGCACAGCTGGCGGGCGAGGCGCTGGGCGACCACGCAGTCGACGGCGGAACCGACGAGGAATGGCTCGACGCCCATCTCGACGAGGCGCATGGGCGTGCCGGCGGCGTCGTTCGTGTGGATGGTCGAGAGGACGAGGTGGCCGGTGAGCGCCGCCTCGACGGCGATGACGGCGGTCTCGCGGTCGCGGATCTCGCCCACGAGGATGATGTCGGGGTCCGAGCGCAGGATCGATCTCAGCGCGCTCGAGAAGACGAGCCCCGCCTTCGGGTTGACCTGCACCTGGTTGACGCCGGGCAGCTGGTACTCGACCGGGTCCTCGACCGTGATGAGGTTGCGCTCGGGCGAGTTGAGGGCGTTCAGGGTCGCGTAGAGGGTGGTCGACTTCCCCGAGCCGGTCGGTCCGGTGACGAGGATCGTCCCGTACGGCTTGCGGTAGGCGGTCTGGTAGCGCTTCTCCACCTCGGGCAGGAAGCCGAGCTCGCCGAGATCGAGCATGGCGTTCGACTTGTCGAGGATCCGCATCACGACTTTTTCGCCGTTCACCGTGGGGAGCGACGCGACGCGCAGGTCGATCTCCCGCTTGCCGGCGTTGAGCGAGATCCGCCCGTCCTGGGGAAGGCGGTGCTCGGCGATGTCGAGGTTGGCCATGACCTTGAGGCGGGTGGTGACGCCGCCGTGGATCGCCTTTGGCGAGCGGGTGACCTCGTGCAGCACGCCGTCGATGCGGAAGCGGATACGCAGGTCGTCGGCGGTCGGCTCGACGTGCACGTCCGAGGCGCGCTCTTGGAGCGCCTGGCGCAGGATCAGGTTGACGTACCTGACGATCGGGGCGTCCTCGACGGCGGCGTTCAGGTCGGTCAGCTCGCCCGGGGCGGCGTCGATCGTCTGCTTCTGCTGGACGGCGGTGCGGGCGGCGTCGGCCGTCTCCTTGTCGTGGGTGTAGTTGCGCGAGATGTAGTCGGCGACCTGGCGCGGGCTCGAGACGACGGTGACGATGTCGCGCCCCAAGAGGGTGCGGAGGTCGTCGAGGGCGAAGACGTCGGACGGGTTCGCCAGGGCGATCACGGGGGCCTCGCCGCGGAAGCCGATGGCGAGGATCTGGTGGCGCCGGGCGAGGGCCTCGGGGATGAGGGCGGTGGCCGTCGGGTCCATCGTGTGCTCGTTCAGGTCGGCGAACTCGAGGCCCATCTCGGCGGCCGTCGCCCTCATGAGGTCCTCGTCGGAGATGAGGCCGAGCTCTGTCAGGATGTCGGCGAGTGGACGGCCCGTGGCGGCCGCCTCGCGCAGCGCCGCCTGCATCTCCTCGGCGGTGACCTGCCCGAGCTCGACGAGGGTCTCTGACAGCGGCGACGTGTGCTTGGCCTCCTCCCCGCCTCCAAAGAAAGCCCCTCTCTTCTCCACCACCTCGTCCTCGGCGGGCTTGCCCGTGGCTCCATCGCCCGCAGCCGCTCGTCCCTTGCCGACGTCGGCCTCGACCTTGGTGGAGGAAAGCGCCTCCTCCCCGTCGTCCTTCTTCTTCGAGGCGGTGGGGCGGCCCTTGTGCGCCGGGGCCTCGTGTGGGCGGGAGGGGGGTTCGGGGGCGGCTGCCGGTTGGGGGGCCTGCCTCGTGTGGGCCGGAGCCGCCGTTGCGACCGGGGCGGCCGCCGGGGCAGCCGGAGCCGCCGGTGCGGCCGGAGCCGCCGCGACC
>JBOGHY010000258.1:0-7276 GCA_050742375.1 Acidimicrobiales bacterium
CGCGAGGGCTGGGGCATGACCATCACCGAGGCGGCCGCCTGCGGGACGCCGGCGGTGGCCTCCCGCATCGCCGGGCACCTCGACGCCGTCTCGGGCGAGGGCGGGATCCTCTTCGACTCGGACGCCGACCTGTGCGGGGCGCTCGATCGGGTGCTGTCGGACCACGTGCTGCGGCACCGCCTCGCCAGGGGCGCCCTTCGAGCCGCCCAGGCCTTCAGCTGGGAGGCGGCCGCCGCCGGGACCCTCGCAGTCTTGGCCGCCTCGCCGCGCCCGGACCGCCCCCCCTCAGCCTGAGACGTCCCTCGCCCCGGGCGATGCCCGCGATGGCGTCGGCCGCAAGGGCGAGGACGCCAACATAGGCCCAGAAGCCCGCCGTCTCGAAATGCGTCGGCCAACCGTCCCCGGTCGGGTAGTGGTACGCCGCCTGCCCGGTCACCGTCATGACCCCGGCGGCGACCACTCCGGCCACCGCCGCCACCACGAGCACCCCTCGAAAGCCCCTCCATCTGCAAACCAGAGCCGCCATGCAGGCGATCGAGCCGCCGGCAAGCGCAGCGTGAGCGGGCGGCAGCACGAGATAGGCGACCGCCCCCGAGGCAGCCCCTGCAAGCACGCACCAAAGCGCCCCCGCCGGGCGGCCGTCGGCCACCAAGGGGAGCCCGAGGTGGGCGCCGCGCGCCGCCGTCTCCGCCGGGGTGGTCCTCGCGTGCGCCGCCTCGCCCCGGCGGCGCCGGCGCCTCGGAAGGAGAGCCAGCACGAGGCAGGCAAAAAGGGCGGCCGCCGAGGCCACAAGCGCCGCGTCCACCTCGCGCTGGGGAGTCCACACCAAGGCGACGCTGAAGGGCCCTCGCGGTGGCTTTGCCACGTACCAGCCGTTGGCGAAGCCGTCGATAAGGACGGGGGCGCCAAGGCTGCGCTTGCCGATGCGGGCTGTCCAGCCGCGGTTGATGCTCTCGCCGAGGACGAGCCAGAAGGGGCCCTTCGCCCCGCTCACCTCGAGGGAAGCGTGCGTCGAACCGGCGCCTTCGAGCTTCACCCGCGGAGCAGAAAGCGCCGGGGCGCCGGGGGCTGCGAGGCGCCCGGCCACAGGAGGGAGCTTCCCGCCCCGAAGAGCCGGGAGACCTGCGCCGCCCGGGGCGGAGTCGAGGCTCAGGCCGTCGAGGTTGAACCCGGAGACGTGCCCGTTCGTGGCGGTGAGCCGGTGTGGTCCCGGACCGAGGTGGATGCCCTTGGCGTCGGGCCCGCAGCCGCTCACGGTGAGCGCTCCGAGCGACTCGGCCGTACCGACCGTGCCCGTGACCTTTAGCCACACCGGGTGGCCGTCGAGTGAGAGCAGGTCGTCACGGCAGGGCGAGGGGATGGCGGCTTGGCGGCGTTCGGGGGTAAAGCGCAGATGAGGCACGCCCATCTCGGCTATGGCGAAGGGCATGACGATGGGAGACTCGCTGTACCAGTTGATCGTCGTCACCTTGCGGACCGCCTCGACGGTGAAGCGGACGACGCTCCCGGTGACCCTGCGAAAGGAAAGCGGCACCGTGACGGTGGCGTCGATCTTTTTGCGATCCCTCACCGGCGGGATGGTGACGAGCCTGCTCTCGCCGGTGTTGGTCGAGATCCGCAGGAGCGTCGGGACGGAGTGGCGGCCGTCGGCGACGAGCTTGAGGGCGAGATGGTCGAAGGAGATCGGCCGCTTGAGGGCCACCTGCATCCAGGCGCCCCGCTGGGCGGGGCCGTCGAAGCCCGGGCCCCAGAAGGTCTCCGGGTTCCCGTCGAGGGCGAAGACGGCTCGGGCGTCGAGGTCCCCGGGGAGCCGCTCGTTCGAGCCGATGACGGCGCCCCCGAAGACTCCGGGGCCGCCGAGGATGGAGTCGATCTCGTTGTCTGGGATGAGCGTCGAGATGCGGGCGGTGCCCCCGATCACAAAAGAGCGCCCCGTCGGCAGGGTGAAGCTGCGCGACATGAAGGGCTCCGGATCGGACCGGGGAGGGGTCGGCCCCACGCGCTGGCGGGTCATGAGGATGACGAGGCGGTGCGAGAGCGAGGCGGCCCCGAGACGGTCGAGGAGATCGCGCGGCATGACGATGGTCTCGAAGGGATGCACGCCCGGGATGCCTATCTCGGAGAAGCCGACCCCGCTTGCCCCAGAGAGGCTGTGGCGGTGCCAGGACGTGGCGTCGATTCGGATGCGCAGCGTCGTGAAGGTCCTCGGCCGGAAGTGGACGGACTGGCCGCGCGCCCGCCGCGACGCCTGGCCGAGCACAGTCGTGATCCTGTTGTGGCCGTCGAAGGAGATCGTCACCTTCGTGATCCAGCGGTTCGGCAGGCCGCCGAGGCTCTGCACGAGGTCGAGCCGGCCCGTGGTGACGGGGCGCTTCAGGCGGATCTGGATCCAGTTGCCCGGGGCGGCGCTGAAGGCTGCAACCGACCAGGCGGTGGCGGTGCTGCCGTCGAAGGCCATGTAGGGCCGGTCTTCCGGCGTGTAGGCGACCGGGTTGCCGTAGGCGGAGGCGGTGATGTAGCGGGCCTGGCGGTAGCCGGCGACGCTTTGCCACCCAGACCGCGCGTGGGCGAACAGTTCGAGCGGCTGCGCCGTCGGATCGGGAGCGGTCGGCGCCGGGGAGGCCGTGAGGGTGGCGCCGATGTTGTCCTGCACGCTCGACCACTTCCGCAGCTCCTTGCGGTTCGAGTCCGTGAGGACGAGGACGGCCCCCGGGGCGACGGCCTTTGCGGTGATGGCCGGGTCCTCGTCGAGGGTGCCGGCATAGATGACTGTCGGGTCGCCCGCCAGGAGCCCAGAAGCGGCGGCGGCTACGACCCCGGCGCCTGAGCCGTCGAGGACGAGCGGAGCGGCCGCCGATTCGGCCCGGTAGATGGGTCGGGGATGGGATACCGGAAAGACCGCAACCGGCGGCGGCCAGGGCGCAGAGGCCGGGAGGGCGAGCGCCTCCTCGTCGATGAGCCGGTCGCCGGGCGGGGCCACGTTGGGCCGGGGTTTGCCGAAGCCGACCGGTGTGCCGACCCCGGGCGGGGGGGGGTCGAAGAGGCGCCAGGTCTCCTGCGGGCGGGGCGTGTTGTAGTGCCAAAAGGCGTAGTCCGACTGGAGCACCACGTCTCCGGCGCTGAACAGCCGGGCGATCGGGGCGAGCGTGGAGGGGTCGTAGGTGCCCTGCTGCAGCTGCAGGTCGAATGCCGCCAAGAGATCGGCGGTGGCATTCGAGCCGTCGATGAGCTGCTGGCGCTGCAGCGTCGGGCGCAGGATGAGACCCGGCCAGAGCGGATCGATGGCAGCGCCGAAGTCGTAGTCGGCGAAGTCGTCGCCGGGCTCGACGAGCACCCGCGTCGCCGCCGCGTGCGAGTCGAGGTAGCGCGCCGCCGTCGCGTAGTACGAAGGGAGCCGCTCGGGCCGCTCGAAATGCGGGTCGATCGCCAGACCCGTGAGCAGCGGGGCGGCGTTCACGACGGCGAGGGTGACGACAAGTGCTGCTGCCCCGACCGTCCGCAGCCGGCGCAGGAGCCCGCGGCCGCCGAGGGCGCTCACCCCCGCGCCGGCGAGGGCGGCGAGGGCGAGGACGACAAGGGGCGTCGCCCGGTCGGTCGAGCGCAGCGCGAACCCGGCCGTGGTCCCCGTCATGAAGGCCTTGAGCCCGCGCCCGAGGAGCGACGGGTCGGTGTAGGGATGGGTGCCGACCGACAGGGCCAGGCCGAGCGTGCCGACGAGGATGAAGTAGACGCGTGCCCGGAAGCGAGAGATTGCGGCGCCGATCACACCCACGAGCGGGGGAGCGAAGCTGACTGCGACGAGGCCGACTCGCTCGGTGTACTCGACGGCCGAGGAGAGCCAGGGCCCGAGGCGGTCCGAGCCGTAGAAGTACCAGTAGCCGAGACCCCGCAGGATCTCCGAGGGGACGGCGGGGCCGGCGATGGCCGGCACGGTCTCGGTGTACTTGAGGACGTCGATCCCGTAGGCGCCCTCGACGGCGAGGCCGGCGATCCACCACAACGACACGGCGAGCGAGAGGCCGGCGAGCTTGGCGGCGACCGAGACGGCGCGCCCGATGGTGGACTCCCGCAGCACGGCTGCGGAGTAGACGACGTAGGCGGCAGGCGCCAGCCCGGCATAGATGAGGCTCGTGGCATTGGTGCCGCCGCAGAGCGCCACCACGATGGCGAACAGCGCCGGGTACCTCCACCCCCCTCTTCGGAGGGCGAGCACTGTGAAGCCGAGCATCCATCCGAGCCCGGTGAAGGGCAGGAGGATCGCCGAGATGCGCTCTATGTACTGCATCACGTACGGGCTGAGCTCGTACACGATCCCGGCGGCGAGCGGCCCGAGGCCCGAGAGCCCGAGAACCCGTACGGCATACGCGATCCCGGCCCCGGCGAGAAAGATGAGGGTTCCCATCCACAGCCGCTGCGCAACCCAGACGGGCGCGCCGAGATGGGCGAGGACGTAGTAGAAGGGCCCTTGCGGGAGCAGGTAGCCGATCTGCTGGTGCGTGACGGTCCCCGCCGCCACGCTCGGGTCCCACATCGACAGCGCCTGGGCCATGAGGCGGCCCGGGTCGAGGTAGAGGTACTGCTTCGTGTCGGCAGCGACCATGCCGGGCCGGCTGAGCAGCAGAGGCACGTAGCCGAGCGCAGCCAGCGCGGCCAACTCGGCTGGTCGCCTCAGGCGCCGGGACGACCTACTCCAAGCGGGCACGGCGGCGATATCTTAGGAGGTCGACCGCCGGCGGCGGGGGAGGGGCCGAGCTGGCGAAGGTGCGACATTGATCACGATCGGGCTCACCGGCGGCATCGGCTCGGGAAAGTCCACCGTGGCCGGCCTGCTCCTGGCCAAGGGGGCGTTGC
This sequence comes from Acidimicrobiales bacterium, assembly GCA_050742375.1. GTDB lineage: Bacteria > Actinomycetota > Acidimicrobiia > Acidimicrobiales > Bog-793 > JAKATT01. The sequence continues at coordinate 4,852 of JBOGHY010000258.1, forward strand.
TGATCGACGCCGACCAGATCGCCCGCCAGGTTGTCGAGCCCGGCAGCCCGGCCCATGCCCGCGTGGTGGAGCGCTTCGGCGACGGCGTCGTTGGCGCCGGCGGGGAGATCGCCCGCGACCGCCTGGCGAAGCGGGTCTTCGCCGATGCGGAGGCGCTCTCGGACCTGAACGCCATCGTCCATCCCGCCGTTGCCGCCGTCATAGCCGAACGCTTGGCGGCCGAGGCGGGCGGCGAGGGCGTCGTCGTGCTCGAGATCCCCCTGCTCGTCGAGTCCGGCGGGCGCGAGCGCTACCCGCTCGATGGTGTCGTCGTCGTCGACGCCCCTGTCGAGGTGAGCGTGAGGCGCCTCGTGTCAAAGCGCCAGATGGCCTCCGGCGACGCCAGGTCCCGTGTCGCCGCCCAGGCCACCCGGGCCGAGCGACTGGCGGCGGCCGACTACGTCATCGTCAATGCCGGAAGCCTGGAGGAGCTCGAGGCGCAGGTGGACGGGGCGTGGGAGTGGATGAGCCGCCTTCGGGCGCCTGGTTGAGAAGCCGGCGCGCACCCTGTCGGTACCATGCGCACGATGCCCCCTTTCCGTGTCGTGAGCGAGTTCCAGCCGGCCGGCGACCAGCCGCGCGCCATCGAGCTTCTGACCGAGGGTGTAAAGCGGGGCGACCGCTTCCAGACGCTGCTCGGCATCACCGGCAGCGGCAAGAGCGCCACGGTGGCCTGGACGATCGAGCAGGTGCAGAGACCGACCCTCGTGCTGGCACCGAACAAGTCGCTCGCCGCCCAGCTCGCCGGGGAGCTGAGGGCCTTCTTCCCCGAGAACCGGGTCGAGTACTTCGTCTCCTACTACGACTACTACCAGCCGGAGGCCTATCTGCCCTCGTCAGACACCTACATCGAGAAGGACTCGTCCATAAACGACGAGATCGACCGCCTGCGGCACTCGACGACGGCCTCGCTCCTCACACGCCGCGACGTCGTCGTCGTGGCTTCGGTGTCGTGCATATACGGGCTCGGCTCCCCGGAGGAGTACCGCGGCCGTATCGCCGTCCTGCACCCGGGGGAGATGCACGACCAGCGCTCGGTGCTGACCCGTCTCGTCGAGATGCACTACGAGCGCAACGACCAGAACCTCGTCCGGGGACGCTTCCGGGTGAGAGGCGACACGATCGAGGTGCACCCGGCCTACGAGGAATTCGCAGTGCGCATCGAGCTCTTCGGAGACGAGGTCGAGCGCCTCACCCGCTTCGACGTGCTCACGGGCGAGATCCTGGGCGAGCTCGACGAGGTGGTCGTCTTCCCCGCCACCCACTACGTGGCGGGCGACGAGCGCATGCGCCGGGCGATCGGACAGATCACCGAGGAGCTCTCGGGGCGCCTCTTTGAGCTCGAAGCTGCGGGCAAGCTGCTCGAGGCTCAGCGCCTGCGGATGCGGACCGAGCACGATCTCGAGATGCTTGCCGAGGTCGGGTCGTGCTCGGGGATAGAGAACTACAGCCGCCACCTCGACGGTCGCGGCCCCGGGGATCCTCCCTTCACGCTGCTCGACTACTTCCCCGACGACTGGCTTCTCGTGGTCGACGAGAGCCACGTCACCGTCCCGCAGCTGCACGGCCAGTACGAGGGCGACCGGTCCCGCAAGGAGGTGCTCGTCGAGCACGGCTTCAGGCTGCCGTCGGCTCTCGACAACCGTCCGCTGCGCTTTTTCGAGGTAGAAGAGCGCCTCAACCAGTGCATCTTCTTGTCGGCGACGCCGGCGCCTTACGAGATCTCCGTCTCGTCCCAGGTCGTCGAGCAGATCGTGCGCCCGACGGGCCTCGTCGACCCCGAGGTCGTCCTGAAACCGACGAAGGGCCAGATCGACGACTTGATCGAGGAGATCGGCGTGACGGTAGCCCGGGGCGAGCGGGTGCTCGTGACGACGCTCACGAAGAAGATGGCAGAGGACCTCGCCGACTACCTCCTCGAGTCGGGGCTCAAGGTCCGCTACCTGCACTCGAACATCGACACGATCGAGCGCATCGAGATCGTGCGCGACCTGCGCCTTGGGGAGTTCGACGTCCTTGTCGGCATCAACCTCCTGCGCGAGGGCCTCGACCTGCCCGAGGTGAGCCTCGTCGCCATCCTGGATGCCGACAAGGAGGGTTTCCTGCGCTCGACCACCTCGCTCATCCAGACGATGGGCCGGGCGGCACGCAACGTCTCTGGGCGTGTGGTCCTCTACGCGGACGTGATGACGGACTCGATGCGTCGGGCGATGGCCGAGACCGAGCGCCGGCGCATCCTTCAGATTGCCTACAACGCCGAGCACGGCATCGACCCCCAGACGATCCGCAAGGCTGTGACCGACCTCGTCGCCCAGTTCCGCGCCGCCTCGGGCCTGGCGGCCCTCGAGGAGGGCGCCCCCCTGCCGGCGGGGCACCGCACCGGCGC
>JBOGHY010000259.1:0-7815 GCA_050742375.1 Acidimicrobiales bacterium
GTCCTGGAGAGCCGGTGGCGCGTCGCTCGGCAGGCCACTTAACCCAATGCCGTACCAGGTGGCCAGCGCGAACTGATAGGCGCCGTAATACCCGTTGCCGGAATTCTCGGCGTAATTGTCGCCCGACTCGCACATCCGCAGCTCGTACCACACGCCACCGGCCGGAGGCTGTCCGGTGCCCGCCGTGGCGCCGGGCGGGAGCGTCGTCGTGGTGGTCTCTGGGGGCGCTGCGAAGATCGTCGGGGCCGCGGCAACCGCCCGTGTCCGGGCCGGTGAAGAGGTCACCCGCGATCGTGCTGCCGCACCGTGGTGGTGGTCTGCATTGTGCGGTTCGGCCGTCTGCCGCGCGTAGACGAACAGCACGCTCGTCCGGTGGATGGCGTCGTGCACGACGACCTCGTCTCGCCCCCGCACGTGGGGGGGACTGACCGTCAGGGGCTGCGGGGTCGGTGCCGGGGTCGCTGCCGCGCTCGGCGCGGCGCCCGACGCGAGGGCGAAAGCCGCAGGAGCCCCGCTGGGGCCGCTGCTGCTCATCAAGTCTGGGGCGCCGGTTCTTGCCCCGGCGATGGCGCTCAGTCCGAGCGCCGTGAACGCGGTCACCGCGATCAGGGGGTGCTTGCGCATCGCGCGCCTCCTTGGGAGTTCGTAACCCGTGGGCTCCGAGGTGGGTGCTTTGATGCGGGCATCCCGTCTCGTTGCATTCATCTCGTGATCCGGCTCCGGAAGGGAAGGTTCGGATCGGGACGTGTCGAATCGTCCAGTCGAGGTGCAGACGGGGACGGCCCTGGATTGTTGCGGTAGCGGCTCCTTTGTGACCCGTGCTCGGGTGATCAAGACGGGCGGCACGAAAGGGCGCGGGCGCCCGCCGGGCTGCGACGTCGCAGACGTGTCGATCGGGCGGCCGAAGCCTGACCCAAAGCTCTCCGGGTTTCCTCCACCGGAGTTCGGCACCGTCTATTGCTGGCAGTTGGTGTGACGACACGATAACGACATCTGGTCCGTGGCCGCAAATGAGATCTCTCACGTGAGCCTGCGGGTGGCGCGAGGCGCGACGCCCGAGGCGTGACGCGCGAGGCGCGCAAGGTTCCCTCTCGGCGCGATCCACTGGATCGCCCGGTGGGTGGTGCGTGCCGCTATTGGGAGTCGGCCGCCGACTTGCCCGGAGAGCGCCTGTCGTCGCAGGGCGCCTGCGCGCGCAGAACTTCGATGCTCTCGGTCAGGGCGCCGGACAGCGCGGCGCGTACCTCCGGCCGTGTGTCCTCGGAGACACTTGCGAGCGGCGTCAAGGTGGCGAACCCGCCGGCGGTGAGTGCCTCGTCGCTCTCGCCTCCCGGAGGCGTGTCGCCGAAGGCCAGCTCGAGCTGCATCTTCTCGCCGCCCTCGGCGTCGACGAGCGCGGAGCGGATGAGGCCCGAGCAGGCGAGCCCGGCAAAGCGGATCCCGCGCAGCTCCGCCACGGGCAGGTTGGGGACGTTGCAATTGACGACGGTGCGAGGAGGCGCGGCGCCGATCCCGGGTGCGAGACTGGCTGCGATCAGCGCCGCCGTCTGGAAGTGGATGTGCCGGTCGCCGGCGGACTCGAAACCCGAGAACGGCCCGGACTGGATGCTGACGGCAAGGCCCCGGCGATCGAAGTGGACCGCCGTGAGCGCTGCACCGACGGTGCCCGAGTGAAGCACCGCCCGCCCGACGTTGCGCCCGGGATTGATGCCCGTCACAACGAGGTCCGGCGCCGGCCCGAAAGCGCCGAGGCATCCGGCGATCACGATCAGAGCGGGCAGTGCCTCGACCCCGAGGGTCTCGATGCCCTCGAGTCCCGGCTCGGTGCGCGGGGTGACCTGGATCCCCTCGTCCATCGTGTGGAGCGGGCCGATGCCGGCGCCGGCGCCGCTCACCTCGACGAAGGGTGCGGCTACGAGGACGTCGTGGCCGGCGTCGGCGAGTGCGCGCCCGAGATGGGCGAGCCCGGGGGCGCCAACCCCGTCGTCGTTGGTGACCAGGACGCGCACGGTCCGCCTAGAGCCCGGTGGCGGCGGGCGCAACCGTCCGGCCGGAGCATGCCGCGTTGCCAAAGGGCTCTGCTAACGGGGACATCTGGTCCTTTCGTCAAGGTCGGGTTGGTCGGGCCTGTCGGGGCGGTCGAAGTCGGGGCGGTCGGGGTGCTCTGGACCCGAGGCGTCAGGCCTTCGATACGGCCGTCCGCAGGTACGATACCGGGGCGTGCACGAGGCGATCGGAGGAGAGCAGTTCCGCCTGTGCCAAGGAAGCGCCGTGGCCGTCGTGGCGCAGGTCGGTGCGAGCCTGCGAGAGCTCTCGACCGCCTCGGGGCCTCTCTTGTGGACATGCCCGCAAGACGAGCTTCCCGGCGGCTCCCGGGGCCAGGTCCTCATGCCGTGGCCGAACCGCATCGAGGACGGCAGCTACCGCTTCGGGGGGCGATCGGGGAGGGCCGCGCTCGACGAGCCCGACAACGCCAATGCGATCCACGGGCTCGTCAGATGGTTGCCGTGGTCGGCTCTCGATCGCTCCGAAGCGGAGATCTCCCTCGGTTGTGAGCTCTTCCCTCAGCCCGGCTACCCGTGGCGCCTCCGGTGTGAGGTCACCTACAGGCTGGAGTCGGAGACCTCGCTCGTGGTGGAGTTGTGCGCCACCAACCTCTCGGCCGAGCCGGCCCCCTTCGGCGCAGGCTTCCATCCCTACCTCGATCCCGGTCCTCTCGGCGTGGACTCGCTGCGGTCGCTCCTCGTGCCGGCCAACCGGCGCCTCGTCGCCGACGATCGGGGAATCCCCCGCAGCACAGAAGAAAGCCCCTCCGGTTCCGCCTTCGACTTCCGCAGCGGCCGGCCCCTTCGCGGCGTACGCCTCGACGACTGCTTCACCGGGCTGCCGTCAGGCTGGACGGTCCGCGTCGAGCGGCAGGACGGTGCCGTGATCGAGCTGTGGGCGGAGGAGCCCTTCTCCTACGTCATGTGCTACACGGCCGATACCCTCGGCGGCGGAGACCGCCGGCGCGCCCTCGCCGTCGAGCCGATGACATGCCCGCCGAACGCCTTTCGTTCGGGCGAGAGCCTCATCGCGCTCCAACCGGGCGCCCGCTTCGCCGCCCGCTTCGGCATCCGAGAGGTCAGAGGACCGTGACGAGCGTGCCGATCGGCGTGTAGGGGTAGAGGACGCCGGCCGCCGCGAAAGGCATCTCCACGCAGCCGAGGCTCTGGGGGTAGCCGTACTGGCTGCGGAGGAAGCCGTGCAGGGCGTCGCCGCCGTGGAAGTAGCTGACCCAGGGGATGCCGGGATCGCTGTAGGCCGTCCCGTCGGGGTTGGTGCCGCTCATAGTCGTGACCGTGTAGCGCACGTACACCGGCCAGGTGCCGAGCTCCGTCGGAGCCTGCGGTATGCCGGTGTTGGCGAGAGTCTCGAAGATGACCGACCCGTTTCGCCACAGGCTCACGTACTCGGGGGTCGACGTCGTGACCATCACGTAGTCGTAGCCCGCGTGGGTGACGTCGCGTGCCGCCACCGCCTTGAGGAGGGCCGCCCAGACCTGCGGCCCGGCGACGCCGTCGGTCGCAAGGTCGTGGTCCGCCTCGAAGGCCATGACGGCACCGGTCGTGACGACGTTGGCCCGACCGGTCTGCCAGAGCTGTTCGAGGGAAGGTGGGATGTTGGCGAAGCGCCAGCTGAAGGAGCCGTGAACGGGGAAGATCGGGATGTCTACCGCCTTCGACGGCTCGTCTACGACGGTCGGCGGCGTCGCCGGCGCCGCGCTCAGGGCCGTGCCCGATGGACCGGGGGGTCCAGCAGGTACACCGGGTGCACCCGAGGTGCTCGACGCCCCGCCCGCAGGCGGCGCCGAGGCGGTGTTCCCGCCGGGCTGGCCCGCCGGACTCGGGGTGAAGCGGAGGGGAAGGTAGCCGAGCTCCGCCAGCAGCTGCTGCAGCCGCAGCGTCGAGGCCCCGGCGACGGTGAAGTGCCAGGTCACCGGGGAGCCGAGTCGCACGCCGGCGGTGCTTTCTGTCGAAGGGGGCACGACGACGGTGACCTTGGAGTAGGGCACGAAGTTGCCGGCGGGATGGAAGACGAGCTCGTCAGGCGACGGGCGCGTCCAGGTGCCGGGCGGGGCTCCCACCACCCGCGGCACGGCACCGGTCGGGCTCAAGGCCTCGGAGAAGCGAAGGGTGACCGTGCTGTGGTAGCCCATCCCGACCGCGCCCGGCTTGGGGGAGACCGAGACCAGGCGTGGGGGAGCAGGAGGGCGGGTGGTCGTGGGGACCGTGGCAGCCGTGGTGGAGGGAGGAAGGTGGCCGAGCGCCCGGGCGGCGGGCGAGCGAGTGGCCACGAGGACGGCGGCGGCACCGCCGACGGCGAGCAGGACCACGATCGCCGCCAGCACCGGCGCGCTCAGGAGCCGGGACGGCGCCCTACGCGATCCCGTCTGACCCCGCCGGTGACCCTCAGCCATCGCTACCCACCATGTCCAGCGCGTTCAGCCGTCGTGAACTGCTCCGATAGAGCAAGGCACTCTACCGGGGCCGCGCGGCTGGTGTCGCGCGCCCCGGGCGGTTTGGCGCCGGCCGGGGCCTCCAATCCCGGGTCCTACTTGGTTCCGGCGGCTATCCTTGTGGCCGAGAGGCGAGGGGCGGCCAGATGATCGAACCGCAAGGGCGCAGCGGAGGGCTGCGGCTCCGCCACGGGGCCGCCGTTGCCGGCGCCGTGATCGTCGCAGCCGTGGTGACCTGGCTTGTCTTCTCCTTCGTCATCGGTGTCGTCGTGAAGGTCGTGGAGATCGTGGTGGTTTTGGCGGTGCTCCTTGCCATCGTGCGTTTCGTCCGGCGAAAGATGCGCGGCTCCGGCCCGGCGAGCCCTGCCGGCCCGGCCTACTGACCCGGCTACCGCCCGAGTTCGAGGCGGCGCCCAGAACCGAACTCGGGTAGAGGGCTTTGCAAGCCCTTGCCTCAGTGCGCGGCGGCAACTGCACTGGTGTCCGCCGGCGACCCGAAGTGGCCGATTTTTCGCGTCATTCGCGTGCCAACCGCGTCTCTTTCGCGTCGGGCGGCGTACCCACAAGCACGCCGACACCTCACGGCTCGGAGGCGTCGGGCACGGGCACTGTGAGTGGTCATGATGAAGTGATGCCGCGCCTCAGTGCCTTCCACGGGATCGTGATCTGCTTGTACATCAGGGATCACGGCGTGCCGCACATCCATGGGAGCCACGGGGACGACGTTGCCGTCATCGAGGTGGGCACCGGTACGGTTCTCGCCGGGAGGTTGAAGCCACGCCAAGCCGCCCTGGTTGGAGAGTGGGTCGACCTCCATCGCTTCGAGCTTCTCGTGGCCTGGGTGCGAGCGAGCGCCGGTGAACTGCCAGGTTACGATCGAGCCACTGCCATGACCAGCTCAGCGTCGATCCCGTCGGTAGTCGGTGTCGCCGTCGTGCGACCCCATCTCATGCGGCTGCTCTTCGACGACGGTGTCGTGCGCGATATCGAGTACGTGCCCGGAGAAGCCCGAGCATCACTGGTGAAGGCCCTCGACGACCCCGTTTACTTCGCACAGGTCCGAGTCGATCCTGACGCGCACACGGTTGTCTGGCCGAACGGTCTGGACCTCGCCCCTGAGGTCCTGCACGGTGACTACGAAGCGGATGACGAGTTCGGGTTCCACGACGTGACAGCCGTCAGCCAAAAGGCCTAACAATCCACCGGCCGCACTCAGGAGCCGGGTGCGCAGGTTCGAGTCCTGCCGGGGGCGCCGACCAGTCCTCCGCGCGAACCTGCGCGGCACAGTGGGCCGTTTCGTTGCCGCGATCGTAGTGGGTGACTGCGACATCGAGGGCGCTATCGGCCGGCTGGAACACGACGTCGAGCTGCAGCGCGTCGAACAGGGCCCTCAGTTCGCCCTGTGGCGCCGCGTCGAGCGAAGTGGCGAGGATCGGCAGGCGGTCCAGCAGCGGCGCGACGTCGGCCAACGTGGGCGCCTCTGTCGCCGACTCCCGGGCGAGGGCCACCAGCCGCTCGCGCCGCTCGGCGATGGCGTCCTCCAGCTCGGCCACGCGCTGGCCGACGCGCCGGCGCAGTGCTGGGGTGACGTCGTCGGCTTCGAGGTTGACGAGTTGGCGAGTGAGGCGCCGTTCGAGATCGGCGATCTCGTCCTCAATCTCATGGGAGCGCTCCTTGGCTGGGGCGACGCGCTCGGGCTCGGCCGCGACATCGAGGCAGGTGCGCCAGTAGCCGGTGCGCTCGGGGCCGAAGAGCGCCGCGGCGAGGAAGGGCAGGAGTGCGGCGTTTAGGCGCTCCTCGTTCAGATATACGTGCGCCGGGTGGTCGGCGGGAATGCCCTTCGATCGTTGATGGGAGGGCTGGCAGGAGTAGTAGGTGGTCTGGCGTCGGTGGTTGCCCCACATGCGCAGCCCGCAGATGCCGCAGCGAAGGAGCCCGCGGTAGGTAGTCGCGCTTGGCGCTCGGCCGTGCGACGGTGGCGGGCACGGCCTGCCGTGAGCGCTCGTTGGCCTTGGCGCGACTGGAGACGGCGTCGAACTCCTCGCGGCTGACGATGGCGGGGTGCGCGGGCTCCTCGGACCAGATCCAGGTTTCGGGCGGGTTGGTGCGGTTGTGGCCCTTCTTGCGGGCCCTTCGGTTCCAGACCTGGTAGCCGGTGTACTTGGGATTGCGCAGCACCTCCCAGACGCTGGAGCGGCTCCAGGCACCGCGTGCGGTCGCCGGGTCGACGGGGATCGGGGGCGGGTAGCGGTCGGGATCGGCGTTCAAGCGATCACGGATCTGGAGCAGCCCGACGCCGCCACCCAGGTACCAGTCGTAAATGGCATGCACGACCGGCGCACGCACGGGGTCGAGCTCCAAGGTGCGCTTGTTGATGCCGCGGCTGGCCTTGTGGGGGTTCGGATGGTCGTGGGTGACGAAGCGGTAGCCGTAGAGGGCGACGCCGCCGGTGTGCCAGCCCTGGCGGGTCGAGGTCTCTTGGCCCTGGCGGGACTTGACCATCAGCTCATGGTGGTAGCCACGGGCGATGCCGATGTTCACATGCCGGAGCACGAAGGTGCCGAAGGACTCCTCCATCGGCTCGTCCGCCGCGCACAGCCGCACGCCGGCTTGGCGCAGTTCGTCTTCGACCCGGAAGGCGACCGACGAGTTGCGCGATAGCCGGGAGATGGACTCGACGATTACCCGGTCGAAGCGCTCCGGGCGCTGGGCCGCGTCGGCCAGCAGCTCCTGGAGTCCGCCGTCTCGCGGGATGGGGATGTCGAAGCCGGCGAGGCCGCCCGAGCCCCGCGCCGCGTACGTGCGGGTGCCCGACTCGATGTCGTAGTAGTGGGCGACGAGTCGCCCGCCCGCTTCGGCCACCTGACGCTCGGCGTTTGCGAGCTGGCGGGGGAAGCTCAGGGTGGGGTCTTGTTCGTCTTCGGTCGACACCCTCCCATACCAGGCATAACGAGGTGCTGGGCTGGCGGTCGTGGTCATGGCGGGACCTCATCGCCCTGTCCTACCTCCGCGTTGGCCAGGGATGCGAGCAGGGCGGCGAGTGCTCGTCCCTGGGCGGCCGCCAGCGCCCGGCCGGCGTCGCCACCAACCAGGCGGACCAGCCCGCGGACGGCGAGCGCGCTGCCGGCGGCCTCCGGCTCGGCGCTTGGCGCCGGTTGGACGGCGCGGTGATGTTGGGCCTCCAGGGCGTGCCGGGTAGCGCCTCGGCTGCCCCCCGTCATCGGCTGGCTGCCGTGGGCCGCGCGGCCAAGGCGATCAGCGGACGCCGGGGAGCGTCCTCACCGACCGGGAGCCAGATGGCGTCGGCGGGGTTGCCG
>JBOGHY010000260.1:0-6358 GCA_050742375.1 Acidimicrobiales bacterium
ATGGACAAGTACGCCCGCGCCGAGCGCCTCGCCGCCGCCGGCCGCGCGATCTGCGGCAGTCGCGCCAGAAGGGGGAACCGCCACCGCCGATCGGGGGCGCGCTCGCCCGCCGAGTGGATGGCGAGAAAGACCGGTGACAGCGCCGGGCGGGCTACAGACGGTCTCGTCGCCGCAGAGCACCTCGACGATCACGACCTTGTAGATGAAGCGTTCAGGTCCGGTGAGCTCTCGCCCGCCCAGGCGCGTGAGATCGCCGAGACCGCGGCTGTAGACCCAAGTGCCGAGAATGACCTCGTAGAGCTCGCCCGGACGGCCACACTGAAAGAGCTTCGCGAGGAGGCCGAGCGCAGGCGGGCGAAGGCGCGATCAGAGGCCGACGAGGCCGAGCGGCAGACCCGCCTGCACCGGAAGCGCTTCCTTCGCACCTGGACCGAGCACGACGGGTCCCTTGGGGGGCGTTTCTCCCTCACGCCGCTGAACGGGGCACGCCTTTTGGCAGCCCTTCGTCCGGCGGTCGACGAGATCTTCGCCCGTGCACGGCGCCAGGGCGAGCGCGAGAGCCTCGATGCCTACTACGCCGACGCTCTCGTGGCCGTTGTCACCGGCGAGATCGAGTGTGAGGACGACTCCGCCCCCTGTGAGCCTGCCCCCTGTGAGGCGGCCCCGTGTGAGGCGGCGGGCGACGAGCCCGAGCAGGCGCCCGAGCCCAGCGAGGCGCCCGAGCCCAGCGAGGACACCGACGACTACGACGACGAGGGCGACGGCGACGAGAGCGACGGCGACGAGAGCGACGGCGACGGCAAGGCGGCCGGCTGCCCGGTCACCGACCCCCCGGTGCCCCGCCGCAAGCCCTGGGTACGCCATGTCGGGCCGCCGCACGTGGTGCTGCGGGCAGACCTCGCAGCCGTGCTCCGGGGACACCTCGAGGGCGAGGAGATCTGTGAGATCGTCGGCATCGGCCCAGTCAGCCTGCACGAGGCACGAGCACTCCTTGGAGGGGACTTCGTCCTCGACTACGTCTTGACGAACGGCACCGACATCAGATCGATCGTTCACTTCAAGCGTCACGTGAACGCGGCTCTCCGCACGGCGCTGCTATGGCGGGACCGCACCTGTGTAGTACCTGGCTGTGGGGTCGCCTTCGGCCTCGAGCGCGACCATGTCGAGCCCTACAAGCCCCGAGGCCCCACGTCGCTCTCAAACATTTGCCTTCTATGTCGATCACACCACTACCAAAAGTCGCACGAGGGATGGCGTCTCTCCTACGACGTCGGGACCGAGGCCTGGAGCTGGCTCCCGCCCCTGGCAACAGAGGTCTTCCGTCTCGACGACGACACCGGAGCCGGGGGAGCCGTGGGGAGCAGCGATGGGCACGAACCCGACGACGACGGCACCGGGCGCCCCGGCGAAGATGACCCGGGCGAAGGTGACCCGGGCGAGGATGACCCGAGCGAGGAGGAACCGGACCAGCTCAGCTTCGCCTATCGATGCAGGGGCCCGACGGCGACCATCCGCCTCGCCGAGACCGCGTAGGCCGCCCGGCGATCCGGCGCGGACGAGGTAGCTCCCGCGGACAACCCCCGGCGACTACAGCATTCGTTGATCCGACTCGGCCGGGCTTTTTGCCTCCGGAGGGGACGTGGCGGCGCCCATAGACACTGCGCCTCGCACAGATCGACTCTCCAGCAACTCTCCAGCAGCGGCCAGGTGCTCGGCTCTGGCGAAGAAGTCCATGAGCGTCTCGGCGCTCCCGGGACAAAGCGATCCGGCGTCGAGTCCGGCGTTCGCAGCCGAGCGAGCCTTGAGCGACCTGGAGCGGGGCACCTCTGTGGTCATACACAAGATGGCACGCGGCAGCCGTTCCTCTCACGACGAGCTGGGGGAACATGAGCACAGGAGGTGGGTCGCGTCGGTGCGAAGGTTCGGAGCCGGAGGGGCTTTCGCTGTTTCAGGCGAGGGCACGGCACCGGCGCTCCTCTCTCTAGTCTCGCCCCCATGCGCTATAGAACCCTCGGCACCACCGGAATCCAGGTCAGCCCCTACTGCCTCGGGGCGATGATGTTCGGCGAGTGGGGCAATCCCGACCACGACGACTCCGTCCGGATCATCCACCGCGCCCTGGACGCCGGCATCAACTTCATCGACACGGCCGACGTCTACTCACAGGGCGAGTCCGAGGAGATCGTCGGCAAGGCGTTGAAGGGCCGTCGCGACTCCGTCGTTCTTGCGACGAAGGTGCACGGCCAGATGAAGCCCGGCGCCGGTGGGAGCGCCCAGGTCGATGACCCCAACCGGCAGGGCAATTCCCGGCGCTGGATCACCTACGAGGTCGACGAGAGCCTCCGGCGCCTCCAGACCGACTACATCGACTTGTACCAGATCCACCGGCCCGATCCCCGGACCGACGTCGGAGAGACGCTCTCGGTGCTCAGCGACCTCGTCCATTCGGGCAAGATCCGCGCCTTCGGCTCGTCCACCTTCCCCGCCGAGGAGATCGTCGAAGGCCAGTGGACCGCCGAGCGCCGCGGTCTCGAGCGGTTCACGTGCGAGCAGCCGCCGTACTCGCTCCTCGCCCGCGGGGTCGAGACAGGCGTGCTTCCGACCTGCGAGCGGTACGGGATCGGCGTGATCGCCTGGAGCCCGCTCGCCGGCGGTTGGCTCACGGGTCGTTACCGCAAGGGCCAGGACATCGACATGTCGATGGGGCGGGCGCAGCGCATCCCTGCCCGCTTCGACCCCTCCATGCCGGCCAACCAGCGAAAGCTGGAGGTCGTCGAGGACTTGGCCCGCCTCGCCGAGGAGGAGGGCGTCTCGTTCACCCACCTTTCGATCGCCTTCGTCATCGCCCACCCCGCGGTGACGGCGGCGATCATCGGACCCCGCACGATGGAACAGCTCGACGATCTTCTCGCCGGCTCGAAGGTGGCGCTCTCCGACGACATCCTCGACCGGCTCGACCAGATGGTCCCTCCCGGCGTGACGATGAACGCTGCCGACGCCGGCTGGGAACCGCCGTCCATCGCCCAGGCGTGGCGGCGGCGTCGGCCTCAAGGCCTCAGGGCGGCGACGGACGAGTCGGCCGGCACCTGAGGGCTCAAGCCTGAGGGGCTCAAGCCTGAGGGGCGTGAAGCCAGAGGGGCTGAAGAGCGGACCGAACCGGGGGCCGGCCGAGTCGCAGTCGCCGCAAGCAGGTAGATTCCACAGGGCTGTCGCCCGGGCGCGGTCGCATCGCCGGATCTGACGGCAAGCCCGAAGGCAACCCCGAACGCGAGTCGAAGGGCGCGTATGACCTGCTCGAATTGCGGTGCCGAGAGCCCAGCCGGAGCGAGGTTCTGCGCCGAGTGCGGACAGGTACTCGCGCGCTCGTGCCCGGCGTGCGGGAGCGCGGTCTCGGCTCAGGCGAAGTTCTGCGCCGATTGCGGGACCGCGCTCGCCGCGGCGGGGGCGGGAGGCGCCGGAGCTGCAACAGAAGAAGGCGAAGTGGTGCGAGCCACGGCGGAGCGTACAGGCTCGGGCGCGGCGCTCAACGGAGGCGACCCGCGGACAGGAACCACCGAGCGCCGTCTTGTCTCGGTGCTCTTCTGTGACCTCGTCGGCTTCACGACCATGTCGGAGGACCGTGATCCCGAGGAGGTTAGAGAGCTCCTGTCGGGCTACTTCGAGCTCGCGAGATCGATCGTCTCCCGCTACGGAGGGGTCGTCGAGAAATTCATCGGGGACGCCGTCATGGCGGTCTGGGGAGCGCCCGTGGCGAGAGAGGACGACGCCGAGCGCTCGGTGCGCGCCGCGCTCGAGCTGGTAGGTGCGGTGCGTGACTACGGCGCCGAGCGGGCGCGTGGCGAGCTTGCCTGCCGGATCGGGATCGTGACGGGAGAGGTGGCGACGACGCCGGTGGAGGGGGAGGGCCTCGTCATAGGCGACCGGGTAAATACCGCCGCCCGGATTCAATCGGTCGCTCGTCCGGGTGCCGTCTACGTCGACGGGGAGACCCGCCACCTCACCTCTGCCGCCATCGCCTATCTCGACCGGGGCGATCAGGACCTGAAGGGGAAGAGCGTCCCGACGCGGGTCTACGAGGCGACGCGGGTGACGGGAACCGTCGCCGGCGCCCAACGCGCAGGCGGGATCGACGCCCCCTTCGTCGGCCGCGACACGGAATTCCGCCTCCTCAAAGAGCTCTTCCACGCCAGCGCCGGGCGGGGCTCGGCTCGAATGGTTCTCGTCTCGGGCGTGGCGGGCATCGGCAAGTCCCGGCTCTCGTGGGAATTCCTCAAGTACATCGACGGGCTCGCCGGTGAGGTGCTCTGGCACTCGGGGCGGTGCCTGTCATACGGGGAGGGCGTCTCGTACTGGGCGCTGTCGGAGATGGTCCGCTCGAGGCTGCAGATCGGGGAGGACGACCCCGGCGAGGTCGTCTCCGAGAGGCTCCGCTCCGGCCTCGAGCGTTGGATAGAGGACGCCTCCGACCGGGAGCTCATCGCCCCGAGACTCGGCCAGCTCCTCGGGCAGGCGCCGGAGCGGCCCTTCTCCCGGGAGGAGCTCTTCTCCGGCTGGCGCATCTTCTTCGAGCGGCTTTCTGAGCACCTGCCCGTCGTGATGGTCATCGAGGATCTGCAGTGGGCCGATCCGGGCCTGCTCGACTTCCTCGACCACCTGCTCGAGTGGTCCGGCGGCCACCCCATCTTCCTCCTCGTGCTGGCGCGCCCGGAGAACATCGAGGAGCGGGGGCTGCGACTGTCCCGCCGCAACGCCACCACCCTTCCCCTCGACCCGCTCTCCGACGCGGTCATGGGCGAGCTGCTCGACGGTGTCGTCGTGGGGCTCCCCCAGGAGGTCCGGGCCCAGATCGTCGAGCGCTCCGAGGGCATCCCGCTCTACGCCATCGAGACGATCCGTGCCCTCCTCGACAAGGGACAGCTGACGCCGCACGAGAACGGCCTCTACGAGCTCGCCGGCAGCCTCGGTGCGCTCGACACCCCGGCAGGGCTCACGGCCCTCATCGCCTCGCGCCTCGACGCCCTCGGCGAGGAGGAGCGCCGGCTCGTCAAATCTTGCTCGGTCCTCGGGGCGAGCTTCAGCCGCGAGGCCGTGGCGGCGGTCTCGGGCGCCGGCGGGGAGGGGCTCGAGGCGCTGCTTGGCTCCCTCGTGCGTAAAGAGGTGCTCCTCGTCCGCTCCGACCGGCTCTCTCCCGAGGTCGGCCAGTACGCCTTCACGCAGTCGCTCATCCGCTCCGTCGCCCACGACATGCTCTCCCACGGCGAGCGAAAGAGTGGCCACCTGGCGGTGGCCGCCTACCTGGGCTCCGCCTTCCCCGACGAGGGCGCCGAGGTCGCCGAGGTGATCGCCTCGCACCTCCACGACGCCTACCGGGCGGCGGGGCCTGACGACGCCGAGGCGTTGAGGGGCGAGGCGAGAGCGGCGCATCGCCGGGCGGCCGAACGAGCTTCGACGGTCGGAGCCCCAGAGGCCGCCGAGAGCTCCTACCTGGTGGCGGCCGAGCTCGCAGACGACGAGCTCGATCGAGCATCCCTCCTCGAGGCTGCCGCCGACGCCGCCCTTACGGGCGGCTGGTACGAGCGCTCCATCCAGAGCTACGAGGAGGCGGTCGAGGCCCACGAGGCGGCGCGCCGGAGGATCGAGGCAGCAAGGGTTGTGGCCAAGCTCGGGTACGCGACCAGCCAGGCCGGCAGGAGCGAGGATGCCGCGGCGCGACTGCGCGAGGCGCTCGCATCGCTCGACGACTCCGCCCCCCCGGCCGTCGTGGCGGCCCTCCAGTGCCGTCTCGGGGGTGCCCTCGGATTCTCTAAGGCAGGCGAAGAGGCGACGGAGCTCCTCTCGAGCGCTCTCGCCCTCGCCCAGCACCACGACCTCGACGGGGAGCTGTCCCGGGCCCTCAACGCCCTCGGGCTGCAGCTCGCCATGGCCGGCAGGCACGAGGAGGCGCGCCTTTACTACGAGGGCTGCCTCGCCGTCTCGCGCCGCGTGGGAGCCGTCCGGGGCGAGTACATCGCCGAGTCGAACCTCGGCGATCTTTGCATGATCCGCGACCTCCCGGGGGCGGAGACTCACTGCCGGGAGTCGCTCGCACTCGCCCGCGGGGTCGGCGATCGTGCCGGTGAGTCAGGTGCGGCGGGGAACCTCATGTACGTCCTTCACATGGGGGGCCGCTTCGAGGAGGTGCGGGCCCTCGGCCGTGAGCTCTTCGAGGGCGGCGGGGACGACCGACCCGGGGCCGAGTGGATCCACTACGAGCTTGGGCAGGTCGAGGCGCTCTGCGGGAGCGTCGAGGCCGCCGGTGCTCATCTCGCCAGCCTCGATGAGGTCGTATCGACCACGGGGAGCCAGGACGCCCAGTCCC
>JBOGHY010000261.1:0-10308 GCA_050742375.1 Acidimicrobiales bacterium
GGCGTCCGGGGCATGCGGCTCAAGGCAGGAGATGAGCTCGTCTCCTGCGACGTCGCCCGCGAGGGAGTCGACCTGCTCATCGTCACCGACGCCGGGTACGGAAAGCGCACCAAGCTCGAGCACTTCCACGCCCAGGCCCGCGGCGGCCAGGGCGTGCGTGGAATCAAGCTCACCCAGCGGCGCGGGGCGGTGGTCGCCGCTTTGATGGCCGCTCTCGATGACGAGATCCTCGTCGTGTCGTCTGCCGGCGTCGTGATCCGCACGGCGGTGCGTGAGATCGCGGCTCAAGGCCGTGACGCCACGGGTGTGCGCGTCATGAACCTCGACGACGGCCAGAGCGTGGCGGCCGTTGCCCAGGTGTCGAACGATTCGGAAATCTGAGTCGGGTCGGATCTCTGGCTCGCAGCCCCGGTCGGAACGGATTCGGCGGATCGCCTCAGCGGGCACCGGCTCGCAGGAATGGCGATCCACCACCTCGTGTAGCGTGACGAAGCCCCGGGGGCTATAGCTCAGCCGGTTAGAGCGCAGCACTGATAATGCTGAGGTCGCTGGTTCGATTCCAGCTAGCCCCACTCGAAATTCGCGTCCGTCAACGCTGGTAGGCGTCCAGTCATCTCGACGAGCCCCGCCTGTGTGCCACAGGGGCACAGGCGCTCCCCGACATCAACGGCATCGCGACATCGGAGGTGACGATATGCGTCTGGCCGTCCGGAGCGCGAGGCTTTCGGCATACCTCTCCTACGGATAGATCACGTCCAGTTGGCGATGCCGCCTGGGCTCGAGCAGGAGGCGAGGGAATTCTACGCCGGGGTCCTCGGGCTGCGCGAGGTGCCCAAGCCCGGTCCCCTTGCCGAGCGCGGCGGCTGTTGGTTCGAGAACGAGACCGTCCGGGTTCACCTCGGCGTCGAGGTTGCATTCCGCCCGGCGAGGAAGGCGCATCCGGCCTTCGTCGTCACCGGTTTGGCGTCCCTTGTCGAGGCCGTGGCGGCGGCGGGCTCACCGGCGAGGGTGGACAAGCCCCTCGAGGGCTACGACCGCGCGTATGTGGACGACCCCTTTGGCAACCGCCTCGAGCTCTTGGAACCGCGCGCCGCGCCCGGCTAGGCGACTGCCAGCCGGCCGCGGCGCGAGGCGCTCCGAATTGAGCGGTGACGCCGGGGCGAACGCCGATAGAGCCACGGGCAGAGCAGGGCGTTCCGCCACAGAGGCGAAAGAGCAACGCCGATCGGAGGCGCTACCTTCGCGCGCACACGATGATCACGGACAGATCTGACACGCCTGCCACCCGCCTAGGGGTTCCGCCCGGGCTCCTCCTGCGCTACCGGGTGATGGCCTATCTCACCGCCGTGCTCCTTATCGTCCTCGTCTTTGCGGGGATCCCCCTCCAGGTGGCGGCCGGCCGGCCCGAGGTCGTAAACATCGTCGGGACGCTGCACGGCTTCTTGTACATCGTCTACCTCGTCGTCGCCTTCGCTCTGACGCGTCGCCTGGGCATCCCGAAGTGGCAAATGATGCTCGTCCTCTTGGCCGGCACCGTCCCCTTTGCGGCCTTCGTTGCCGAGCGAAAGATGACCAGGCGATATCTGGCTCTCGTTCCGTCTGCCGGCAAGTCTCCGAGGGGTGGTCGGCCGCTCGGGAGCTTCGCCGTTGCCTTCCGCCGGCGCTGGCTCTCGCGTCGAGCCCTGCTCCTGCACTTCGCCGTCGTCGTGCTGGCGCCCGCCTGCCTTCTCGCCGGCTGGTGGCAGGCGACCCGGGCGCTGGCGGGCAATGACCTGAGCTGGGTCTACTGCGTTGAGTGGCCGATCTTCGCCTGTCTTGCGATCGCCGGCTGGTGGCACCTCGTCCACGAGGACCCGGAGGCGTTGCGGGCACGCAAGGCCTCGCGGACCGGTGACGGCCCTCTCGCGGTTTTCGGTCCCGACGACTCCGAACTCGAGCCGAGCGAGACGTTCGTCGGCAGATCGACCGCCTTCCGCGCGGCCCGCCTCGCCGCCGGGATCGGCGCTGAGGGCGTGCTCGGGATCATGTGCATCCTCTCGACGCCGGTCGATCGTCCGGGCGGCTTCTGGCCGCAGAAGGGGGTGCCCATCTATCTCGCACACTCGATATTCGGCTTCCTCCTTGTCGTTGGGGCGGCAGCCCTGCTCGTGCACGTGAGGGCGAGCAGCAGGGTGTCGAAGGCGATCGCCTGGATGGGTGCGGCCGGAGTGGCGCTCGCCGGTCTCGGCGGCCTCCTCACGGCCTCGCAGCAGCTGGTGAGGTTCCTCGGCATGGCGCTCATGCTCGTCGGTTCGCTCTGGGCGATCGCCAGCTACGTCATGCCGATCGTGCTGCGCCGGCGCCAGCAGAATCCTGGCCAGCCGGCGGAGGTGCTGCAGCTCTAAGGGCGCTCGGTGGGGGCGCTCGGTGGGGCGCTCGATCAGTCGAACTCGACGCGCACCCTGCAGGCGTTGGCGAGTTGG
The DNA here is from genome assembly GCA_050742375.1 of Acidimicrobiales bacterium. GTDB lineage: Bacteria > Actinomycetota > Acidimicrobiia > Acidimicrobiales > Bog-793 > JAKATT01. Next base: position 2,463 of record JBOGHY010000261.1, read on the forward strand.
CAGGACTCCAAGAGCCTGGTTCCGCCGAGGCCGAACAGGTCGGTCATCGGGACCGTCACGCCCTCCTTGGCGAGCACGGCGTAGACCTGGAGCTTGAGGTTGGTGCGCAACCCGACCAGCTTGGCCCGGTAGCGCACCAGCTCTCTCAGCTCGCGGACCTCGGGCGGGGCTATCCAGGACTCTGCCAGGAATGGATTCGTCGGCGCCATGGACGCGCCGTCGGTACGTGTCCTCAACCGGCCATTCGGAGGTCGGCCCGATGGTCGGCGTGGTACGTGATCAGCGCAAGTGCCACTGGCTGGCCAAGCGTGCCACATTGCCCTAGACTGTGCCCATGCCGTCAGCACAGGTACGAGTGGGCCTGAAGGGACGCGTCGTGATCCCTCACGAGCTCCGCGAGACCCTCGACATCGAGCCCGGTACTTCCCTCGTCGCCTACGTCGAGGGCTCACGGCTCGTGCTCGAGAACCGCCGCGCGCTTGTCGAGCGCGCCCGCGGCAGCCTGTCCATGCCAGACGGACGCTCAGCCGTCGACGATCTGCTCGCCAGCCGGCACGCCGAGGCTGAGCTCGAGGACGCGGAGGCCTCTTGCGACGCCGCAGCGATCGAGCGCGCGCGTGAGCAGCTCGCTGCGGTGAGCGGCGCCCCCCCGCCGCGGCGCCAGCGCGCCGGGTGATCCTGCTCGACTCGTCCGCGCTGCTCGCCCTTCTCTACGACGAAGCGGGCGCTGACACCGTACAAGCGACGCTCGACGAGGACGAGTGCGCGCTCTCGCTTGTGAACCTCGCCGAGGTGCTCGAGCGCGGCGAGCGATCCGGTGGCGACGCCGCCGTGACCCTCGCCACCGTCGAGTTGCTTGTCAGGTTCGAGCCGCTCACCGCGCCGGACGCGCTCGAGGCGGCGCGCCTCTGGCCGGTCACCCGCCGACCGGCGCTGTCCCTGGCGGACCGCCTCGCCCTTGCCACGGCACGCCGGCTGGGCGCCGACGCGCTCACTGCCGATCAAGCATGGTCCGCCTATGCGGCGGCGGCCCGGGTACGCGTCCGGCTGGTGCGGCAGTGAGGCGGCGCGGACCCGCTCAGTTCGCCGCGGGAGCAGTCCCGGAAGGCGTGCCCAGAAGTGCGAGGTACCGTTGACCTCCGCGGGGTGCCGCGGGTTCCTCTTATGCGGCCTCCGACGCCAAGACCTCCGCGGGCGATTGACGGATGCCCAGCCGCGCCGGAAGCGCCGTGAGGGCTGCGACGACCACCAGGGTTCCGAAGACCGTCCGGAGCAGCCAGAGCGCTGGTGGCGTTGAACCGGCACTCCCCACCGCGGCTTTGAACAGCAACAGGCCGAAGCGGGTGGCTCGTCGCGGCGCGATAGCAGCTGAGGTCGGTAGATCTAACCTAAGGCTAAAGGCACGCTCGCCGCAGAGGCCGACGACCCCTATTCGAACCAGTCCCCGGGGTCGAGGGGTGAGTTCTCGCGGATGCGGGTGGTGACTGGTCAGCAGGAGGGCGTCGTGACCGGCCCGCAGTCCTTCCAGCTTCTCCCAGCTTTCGACCACGGCAATGCCTTCGCGATGGGCGTAGATCGTGCGGGCCAGCTTCACGAACGGCTCGAGTCGGCAGCGCTGGGCCAGGCGCACCAGCGGTCGAGCAGCTCGCCTGCTGCGGGCTCGTCGATATCGCCGGCGAAGATCTCCCGGAGGGCTTCTTTCAGCAGGTAGCCGCGCCACATGGCGCCGCCGACCCGCAGTTGTTGGGCTTCTTGTTGGACTCGTCTGGCCTCAGTCTGGATACACCTGTGATAGAAGTGCAGACAAGGCCGTTGGCTAGGGCTTTAGTGAGAAAGGACTTCACAGAAGGCCGTGACCTGGTCGTTTGATCGTTGATTGAGTGGCCGATCACGGCATAACGGCTCGACCACCACATCTCGTCCACAGGCAGGGTCGGCGAGGGCCTCAGCGTCGCCAGCGGGGATCGGACTCGATCACCTGTAGGCCGAGGGCCTCGAGGTGAGCTACGAGCTCTCTTAGGCGGCGGGCGTTCTCAAAGAAAGCCCCGTAGTCCTCGTGCTGGTCGTCGCTCAGGTAGCGAGTCACAGTCTTGTTCCCGATCTTTCGAGTCCAGGACCAGTACGGGCCGTGCGGGCGGGGAGGCTCGCCGCCACAGCGACATCCAGCGCGCCCGCAGATAGTGAGGCGATGGGTGAGCGAGCCAGGAGCTGCCAGGCCCCTTCGCGCCACCTTGGCGATCTCTTTGGCGAGGCGGTCGGCCTCGGCCTTGGTGTCGGGATCGAGGCGCACCGGGCCACCTTTCCACCTCCGGGTCCACCGGTGAGGTGAACCCGTACAGTATATTACTGTCGATGGCACTAGACGGGGTCGGCCAGCGGGGACCGGCCGAGCTCTGCTCGTCCTTCTCGCCCCGAAGCGTCCCTTTGGAGGCGGCCCGCTTTGCTTCCGAAGTCGTTGGCCGCGCCGGGCCAAATAGCCCGGCACGTGCCAAGGCGCTGCTGTTCGCCTGCTCGCGACTTGCCGCCTACGGGCTCTCGGTCGGCCTGCAGGCGAAACAAGAGGTGCTCTTTACCGACAGCGTGATCGAGCGCTTCGTCATCTGCGGCACCGCCGGGCTCTCGCCCGCAAGCGTGCGCACGCTGCGCACCAACCTGCGTGCGCTCGCCCGAGCGATCGAGGCTCGCCCGCCACCTCTGCCCGTAGGCCTTCCTCGAGAGCGGGCAAAAAGGCCCTATGCACCGGCCGAGATCGCCGCCTATCTCCACAACGCCGCCTGCCAGTCGACCCTCGCACGGCGGATGCGGGCAAACGGCCTCATCTGTCTCGGGGCGGGGGCGGGCCTCAAAGGATCAGAGCTGAGAGGCCTTCGGGGAAGTGACGTCGTCTTCCGCTCGGGCGGCCTTGTAGTTCTCGTGAGGGGGCGGCGAGAAAGGACGGTCCCGGTCCTTCCCGCCTACCACGAGCGGCTCGTCGCTGCGGCCAGCTACGCCGGCGATGGCTACGTCATCGGAGGCGAGAACCCCGAGCGCCTGAACGTGACGACCCGCCTCGTCTCCTCCCTCTCGGGCGGAGCACACCTTTCACGCCTCGACACCGGGCGGCTCAGGTCGACCTGGCTTTCCGAGTGCGCCCGGCGGATCGGCCTTGGCGCTTTCATGGCAGCCGCCGGTGTGAGCTGTAGCCAGCGACTCGGCGACGTCGTCTCGTCCCTGCAGGTGCCGGGCGAGGCCGACATGGTGGCGTTGTTGGGAGCCGGGCCCTGAGCAGGACTACGCGCCTTCGTGCCTACGAGGAGATCCTCGATCACTCGGGGGTGATTGAGCTGCTCGACTCGTTCCTGCCGACCGGTGGCAGGCACCGCCAGCTCTCCACAAAGCCGGTGCTCTTGGGCGTCATGGCCGCGCTTGACGACGGCCGCCCGGCGCAGCTCGCCGCGGGGCACAGGGCGCTTGTCGCCTTGCCGGTCTCAGACCAGCTCCGCCTCGGGGCGGCCTGCTTCTCAGAGAGCGGCATCGAGGCCGTCACCTACCGGCAGTTCTCCGACGCCTTCTCGCTTCTCATCTCTCCAGTTGACCCCTCGCCGGTGCCGAGCTTTCGAGGTGTCGCCGAAGACGACCGCCGGTCCCACCTCGAGGCCGCCCGGGCCGGCGTCGACACCGAGGCCCGCCGGGCACGGCTCTTCCAGGTGACAGATGCCCTCTTGGAAGAAAGCATCCCGGTCGCCTACCGCTTGAGCCCGAGCTCGCTCGCTGTGGACTGGACCGACCACGAGACTTTCGCCCGCCCGCGGGCCAAAGACGACCCCCAGCCCGCGGACCCGGACGCCTCCTGGGGCCACGCCAAGCGGAACGCCCCTGGAGCCAAGGACTGTCTCTTTTACGGCTACTACGGCCAGGTGGCGACGATGGTGCGAGACGAGGGCGGCGAAGAAGTCCCAGAGCTCGTCCGGCGTAGCTGTATCGAGGCCCCAAGGCTCGACCCGGCCAAGGTGATGGCAGAGACGCTCTGCCGAGCGGCGGCGTCCGGGCTCGGGCTCGGTGACGTTCTCGCCGACTGCGGGTACTCCAACCGCGAGCCACAGAACTTCGCCCGGCCGCTTCGTCAAGCAGGCGCCCGCCTCGTCTTCGACCTCCATCCCAAAGACCGCGGGCCGAAGGGCACCTTCGAGGGGGCGATCTGTTCGAACGGGCGGCTCTACTGCCCGGCCACGCCGCCAGGCCTTCTCACCCTCGGTCCCCTAAAGCGCGGCGCAAGTCCCGAGGAGACCGCCCGTCACGACGAGGCGACAGAAGAGCTCTCGCGCTACAAGCTGTCGAGGATCTCCGGCCCGGACAAAGACGGCTACGAGCGGGTCATCTGCCCGGCTGCGGCCGGCAGACTGCGCTGTCCGCTGAAGGCGTCCTCGATGGCACTTCAGAACGACCGCCCGAGCGTGCTCGTGCCTCCCTTGGTGCCGCCCCGGTGCTGCTCACAGCAGACGATCACCGTGCCTGCGGCCGTGAACGAGAAGACCGCTCAGGCCCACGACTACGCCTCGAGATCACACCGGCTCTCCTACAACCGCCGGACGTCGGCGGAGCGATCCTTCTCGAAGGCCTCTGACCCCTCGAGAGGGGGCATTCGCCGCGGGTGGTGCCGGCTCTTCGGGCTTACGAAGAACACCCTCATGTACGCCCTCTACTTCGTCGTTATAAACGTCCGCCTCCTCGAGTCCTTCGAGGTCCGAAAGGCCGAGGAGGCACGCCGGGCCGCCACAGGCTCTGCTCCGCGCACAAGGCGCCGCCGGCGCCGCTACGAGAAAGACGACGGGGCGACGAGCAAAGAGGCGCCAGAGGAAGTCCCTTTCTCGCCCGACTGAGGAAGAGCGGCACCGAGACCGGCGGGCGGAGACCAGAAAGAGCTGCAGGGCTTGTTCTGGCGCGGCCTGGCCCCGTCACGGTCCTCTCCGCGCACGGTGATACAGCCCAGTGGTTGAATCTCACCGAGTGCTGAGGCCGCCCCGCCCCCCTTCGGTGAGCTCGGCGCAGATCTTCGGTGAAGACCATTGAGAGCCCGGGAGGAGACTCGAACTCCTGACCTGCGCATTACGAGCAGGGTCAGGACCGTCGTCGACTGAAGCGAACCGACGCACGTTGTCGCATATTCGCTCGTCAGCGGTGGCGATACGAGGGACAGCCGGTACGGGCTGCGACGGTGCGAGACATGGCAAGACGGAATTGTTGGGTGCGCTGTTGGGTGGAAAAACCCGTGAACAGTGTCCGCCGCCCGCTCGTTGCGACGGACGGCATTGCCTCGCCCCCCTTCGGGGGCCCCGGTTCGCCCGGAGGCCGACATCGGCTACACGCACCGGTGACCCGCCCATAGGCATCCACACTGGGGCCCCGTGCCCCCAATTCTTGCGGTTTGATTGCAGACACTACGGGCCCGAGGGCAGCCCGACCCCGATCGGCTTGAGGAACGCTACGAAGAATTCCGTCAAGTGCGACCGCAGAAGGCCCCGGGCTCTTGCAAGCATTAGCTAACCTAGCTAGACTCGTTCCGTGAAGGTGAACATGCACGACGCGAAGTCGAGCCTGTCCCGGCTGGTCGCAGCAGTTGAGTCAGGTGATGTCGACGAAATCGAGATCGCCCGCTCGGGACACGTTGTCGCACGGATCGTCCCTCCTCGCCCCCGGTCACCTCGACGCCCCGGTTCTTGGGCTGGGAAGGTTCGCATCGGCGCCGATTTCGACGAGTTACCCGAGGACGTGGCCGCGGCGTTCCAAGGTGACTCGCAGTGAACGTGCTCGTCGACACCCACATCCTGCTCTGGTGGTTGGCCGACGACGCATCCCTACCCAATGCCGCTCGCACGGTGATCGCCAGTCCGGAAAACGAGGTGGTCGTCTCGGCCGCATCGGCATGGGAGATTGCGATCAAGCAAGCCCTCGGGCGCCTCGACGCGCCTGACGACCTCCTCGCCGCTCTCAACGAGACCGACTTCGACACCCTTCCGATGACCGTGTCACATGCGCTCGCCGCCGGACGCTTGCCACCCCACCACACGGACCCGTTCGACCGTATGTTGATCGCCCAGGCGGCAGTCGAGGACCTCACCCTCGTCACGGTCGACGGCAGGTTCAAACTCTACGACGTCGCGCTGCTTTCCCTTGCATAAGCGCCTGCGTGAACACCGCTCGTGCGCCGAACGCCCGGTCGACGGGCGCCCCCGCCAGCATTTTGGGTGCGTCCATCGACGCCCTGAGCGATAGGTGGGCAGACGCCGGCGTGGTTATGGGCGTACCTTCTGCGTATCGAAGCCACCGGGAAGCCGACGCCCGAGCCGTCGATCGGTGCGAGTCGCGTCCTTTCTTGCTGGAGAGTGCCGCCCACACCGATAGAACAATCGGCGCTGTAGCCGGGCTCGCGCGCCGGTATGGAGTGTGTGGTAGAAGTACAGACAAGGCCGTTGGCTAGGGCTTTAGTGAGAGCCCGGGAGGAGACTCGAACTCCTGACCTGCGCATTACGAGTGCGCTGCTCTACCGGCTGAGCTACCCGGGCACCGACCGACGTCGCCGCCGCGAGCAGGGCTCCGGTGGGCGTGCAGGTCACCCGAGATGGTAGGCGACGGGGCACAGGTGCCAGGCCTGGCCCCCAACGAACAGACGGAGGCAGGACGGTCGGGTGCAGCCGTTGCCCGCCGGCCCCGGGTCCTTTCCGCCGGCCCCTGCCGGGCGCCTCCTGGCCTACAGCTTCGCCAGCGCGCCGAGAAAGTCGGCGATGAGATCCTCGGGGTTTTCTATGCCCATGGAGATGCGGACGAGCCCGTCGGAGAGGCCGAGCGCCAAACGATCCTTCCGGCTCATCTGTCTGTGCGTCGTTGAGGCCGGATGGGCGACGAGGGTATGGGTCCCACCGAGGGAGGCACCGATGAAGGCGAGCTCGAGCAGCTCGCAGAAGCGCTGGGCGGGCCCTGCGCCACCGGCGATCTCAACGCTCAGCATCCCGCCGAAAAAGCCCGGGCGAAAGAGCCTCTTCGCCCGGGCGTGGTGAGGGTGGCCGGCGAGACCCGGGTAGTGGACGGCCGCGATGCCGGCACGGCCGTAGAGCTCGTTAGCCAGCGTCGCGGCGCTGGCGCACTGGCGCTCCTGGCGGAGCCCGAGGGTTTGGATCCCCCGGGTGGCCAGCCAGGCGTCGAAGGGCTGCATGGCGCCACCGACGTCGATGGCCGTGTCGCGGATGCGGCGCCGCAGCGCCGAGCTCGAGCAGGCGACGCCGCCGATCACGTCGCTGTGGCCTGCGAGGTACTTGGTGACCGAATGGACGACGATGTCGATGCCCCACTCGGCCGGCCGGCAGAGCCACGGCGAGGCGAACGTGTTGTCCACGATCGAGATGACGCCGGCTCTGCGGCAGGCTTCGCCGAGGGCGGGAAGGTCGGCCACCGTGCAAAGCGGGTTGGCGATCGTCTCGGCGTAAAAGAGGGCCGCGCCGGGGAGGGCCTCCTCGCAGCCGGCGACGTCGTGGGGGTCGACGAAGTCGACCTCGACACCGAGGCGAGGTGCGACGGCGTGCAGGAAGGCGTACGTCCCTCCGTAGAGCTCGTGGCTGGCGACTATGCGGTCGCCGGCACGAGCGAGGGTGAGGCAGACCGCCGAGATTGCCGACATTCCCGAAGAGAAGCCGAAAGCCGCCTCGTACCCCTCCAGGTCGGCTGCGACGCTCTCGAAGGCGTCGACCGTCGGGTTGCCGTAGCCCCGCCCGTACGCATAGCCCGGGCGCTCATGGGCGAGCACCCCGGCGAAATCGTCAGAGCCCGAGAATGCCCAGGTCGAGGTCTGGTAGATCGGGACGCTGGCGGGCTG
>JBOGHY010000262.1:0-5752 GCA_050742375.1 Acidimicrobiales bacterium
CTACGGGCTCGTGCTCGAGGAGATCGCGGCGACAAAGGAGGCCTGTGGGAGCGCCCGCTTGAAGGTGATCCTCGAGACGGGCGAGCTCGCCACCTACGACAACGTCTGCCGGGCCGCCTGGCTCGCAATGCTCGGCGGCGCGGACTTCGTGAAGACCTCCACGGGCAAAGTCGCCCCGGCCGCCACCCTGCCGGTGGCCGTCGTCATGCTGGCAGCGGTGCGGGACTTCGCCGCCGCCTGCGGACGAAAGGTAGGGGTGAAGGTCGCCGGCGGGATCCGCACCGCCAAGGACGCCATCAGGTACCTGGTCGCGGTCAATGAGACCGCCGGAGTCGAATGGCTGAGCCCTGCGCTGTTCCGGATCGGGGCGTCCTCCCTGTTAAACGACCTGTTGATGCAGCGCCAAAAGCAGCTCACCGGCGCATATGCAGGCAGCCACTACTTCACGGTGGACTAGGTGGACCACGTCAGCCCTGCCGACCAGATGAGCTCCCCGGCGACGTTCCGGTACGCGCCGGCCCCGGAGTCACGCGAGATCGTGTCGCTTCGGCCGTCGAACGGCCTCTTCATCGGTGGCGGGTTCGTCGAGCCACTCTCTGGTAAGAGGTTCACCACCTTGAACCCGGCGACCGAAGAGATTCTCGGAGAGGTGGCCGACGCGGGGGACGAGGACGTCGAGAAGGCCGTTGGAGCGGCGCGAGGAGCTTTCGAGGGAGCCTGGCGAAAGACGAGCGGGCGCGAGCGTGCCAAGCACCTCTACAGGATCGCCCGTATCCTCCAGGAGCGGGCGCGGGAGTTCGCCGTCCTCGAGTCCCTCGACAACGGCAAGCCGATCCGGGAGTCCCGTGACGTCGACATCCCGCTGGCGGCAGCACATTTCTTCTATTACGCCGGGTGGGCCGACAAGCTCGAGTACGCCGGTCTCGGCCCCTCGCCACGCCCGCTCGGGGTGTGCGCACAGGTGATCCCCTGGAACTTCCCGCTGCTGATGGCGGCTTGGAAGCTCGCGCCGGCCCTGGCCGCGGGCAACACCTGCGTGCTCAAGCCCGCCGAGACGACACCCCTCAGCGCGCTCCTCCTCGCCGGGGCGTGCCAGCAGGCCGAGCTACCCCCGGGGGTCGTCAACATCCTCACCGGAGGCGCCGACACCGGCGCGGCGCTCGTAGCGCACCCGGACGTCGACAAGGTCGCCTTTACGGGATCGACCGAGGTCGGAAAGCAGATCCGGCGCAGCCTCGCAGGTTCGGGCCGGCGAGCCAGCCGGCATCTCACCCTCGAGCTGGGCGGCAAGGCGGCCAACATCGTGTTCGCGGACGCTCCCCTGGACCAGACCGTCGAGGGCATCGTGAACGGGATCTTCTTCAACCAGGGCCAAGTCTGCTGCGCCGGCTCCCGCCTCTTGGTGGAAGAGTCCGCCGCCGAAGCCGTGCTCGAGCGCCTGCGCAGGCGTCTTACGACGCTCCGACTCGGTGATCCGCTCGACAAGAACACCGACATCGGCGCCATCAACTCGGCCGTCCAGCTCGACAAGATTCGCCGACTGTCGGCGGTCGGCGAGGAAGAGGGCGCCGAGAGGTGGTCACCGCCGTGCGTGCTCCCGGCGCGGGGCTACTGGTTCCCGCCCACCATCTTTACCGGCGTGAGCCAGTCGCACCGCATCGCCCGCGAGGAGATCTTCGGCCCGGTGCTTTCGGTGCTGACATTCCGCACGCCGGAAGAGGCGGTCCTAAAGGCCAATAACACGGCCTACGGACTGTCTGCCGGAGTCTGGACGGAGAAGGGGAGCCGCATCCTCTGGGTGGCGAAGAAGATGGAAGCCGGGGTGGTCTGGGCAAACACCTTCAATCGCTTCGATCCGTCGAGCCCGTTCGGCGGCTACCAGGAGTCCGGCTTCGGGCGCGAGGGTGGTCGGCACGGGCTGGAGGCCTATCTCGATGTCTGAGGGCGGAGCGAGTGGGCCGCGACGTGAGTCGAGGGCGCGAGGGCCCGGAGAACGGGATCCGCTGCAGCCGAGGGCGCGAGGGCCTGGAGAACCGGATCCGCCGCGACGGCCGGCGGCCCGGCGCGGGACCGGGCCACAGTCGGGGTCGAACGCCGGGCGTGGCCGTGGGTCGGAACCCGACCGCCTGACAGTCCGAAAGACGTACAAGCTCTATGTGAACGGCACCTTCCCCCGCTCCGAGTCGGGTCGGTCCTACGAGATCACCGGTGCCAACGGGGCGCTGCTCGCGAACGCTTCCCGGGCATCTCGAAAGGACGCACGCGATGCGGTGGTGGCGGCCCGAACCGCCTTTCCGAACTGGTGGGGCGCTACGGCCTATAACCGCGGACAAGTGCTGTATCGGGTAGCAGAGGTGCTCGAGGGGCGCTCGGCTCAGTTTGCCGCCGACGTAGCCGCAGCCGAAGGGGCCAGCCATCGCCAGGCGCTGCGCACGGTGCTTGCTGCAATCGACCGCCTCGTCTGGTACGCGGGTTGGGCGGACAAGTTCGCCCAGGTGATCGGGACCGCCAACCCAGTCGCCGGTCCTTACTTCAACTTCAGCGTTCCCGAGCCAACGGGGGTGGTGGCGGTGCTCGCCCCGGTTTCGTCGAGCCTGCTCGGACTGGTGAGCGTGCTCGCGCCGGTTGTGGTCACGGGCAACACCGCCGTAGTCGTCGCGAGCGAGTCCCGGCCCTTGCCTGCGATCGCCCTGGCAGAGGTACTCGCCACGTCAGACGTTCCTGCGGGCGCGGTGAACATGTTGACCGGTCGCCAGAGCGAGCTTGCTCCCGTGCTTGCCGCCCATATGGACGTGAACGCCATCGATCTCACGGGCAGCCCTGGCAGAGACCGGGCCGATCTCGAGACACTTGCGGCGGAGAACCTGAAGCGGGTCTTCTCGCCCGGCGCCGGGGGGCCTGACGCCGGATCGGATGGCGCCGGGGGGCCTGACGCCGGATCGGATGGCGCCGGATCGCCCCGCCCCGGCGCGCCTCGTGCTGGCACACCAGGCGACGGCGACTGGCGAGCGTCCCCAGGATTGGCGCGCATGAGAGCCTTCGTCGAGATCAAGACCGTCTGGCATCCGGCGGGCACGTGAACGGCGAACTGCACCGACACGGGAGGGCAGGCGGGCCGAGGCGGCCGGGCGCGGGGCCGGACAAAGGCGGGCCGCCGGCCGCCAACGGCAAGCCGTGCTCACGGGAGTAGCAATGGATCCCTACGCCCAGGCCGAGAGCTCCGCTGCGGCGCTCGCCCGCCTCACCGGCCGGGAGAACCACGACGTCGCCGTCGTTCTCGGCTCCGGGTGGCTGCCCGCGGCCGACGCCCTCGCTGCTCACGTCTCCCCCAACGAAAGCCCCTCCGATCTCAAACTCGACTCCCTCGGCGGCTTCCCCCCCCCGACGGTCGCTGGCCACGCCGGTCGAGTGAGATCGGCAGTGGTAGGCGAACATCGGGTGGTGGTCTTCCTCGGCCGCGTCCATCTCTACGAGGGCCACTCTCCCGACGTCGTCGTCCACTCGGTCCGCACCGCCGCCGCCGCCGGCTGCCACACCCTCGTGCTCACGAACGCCGCCGGCGGGGTCAACGACGACTACCGGGCCGGCCAGGCTGTGCTCGTACGGGACCACCTCAACCTGACAGGCGCCTCGCCTCTGAGCGGGGCGCCCCCGCCGCCTGGCAAGGGCTCGCGCTTCGTCGATCTCACGGACCTCTATTCGAGCCGGCTGCGGGCGCTCGCCCTCGCCGAGGACCCCGAGCTCGCCGAGGGTGTCTACGCCGCCCTTCGGGGTCCGCATTACGAGACGCCGGCGGAGGTGGCGATGCTGCGTGGCCTTGGTGCGGATCTCGTCGGGATGTCGACCGCCCTCGAGGCGATCGCCGCCCGCCATCTCGGCGTCGAGGTCCTTGCCGTGTCTCTTGTCACGAACGTGGCGGCCGGACTGCACGAAGGCCCCGTGAGCCACGAAGAGGTGGTGGCGACCGGAACCGCGGCGGCCGGACGGGTCGGAGCCCTCCTGGCCGCCGTGCTGCAACGCCTGTGAGATCCGACCTGCGGAAGGCGGTGCTGGCCTGGATCGCACAAGATCCCGATCCCGCCGCCCGTGCAGAGCTGACGACGCTGCTCGAGGCCTCCACGCCGGCGGCCGAGGCCGATCTCGAAGACCGCTTCGCCGGCCGACTGCACTTCGGCACCGCCGGGCTGCGAGGCCCCGTCGCTGCCGGGCCCAACCGGATGAATCGCGCCGTCGTACGCGGAACCACGGCGGCGCTCGCCGCCTTCCTCGAAGAGAAGGTCGCCGGTGCCAAGGGCACCGGCGTCGTCATCGGCTGCGATGCCCGGCACGGCTCGAGCGCCTTCGCCGAGGAGGCGGCCCAGGTGCTCGCCGGTGCCGGCTTTGCGGTGCGGCTCCTTCCACAAAGGCTCCCCACGCCGCTGCTCGCCTACTCGACCCGCCGGCTCGGTGCCGCCGCCGGCGTCATGATCACGGCGAGCCACAACCCGCCTGCGGACAACGGCTACAAGCTCTACCTCGGCGACGGTGCCCAGATCGTCCCGCCCGTGGACGCCGAGATCGAAGCGCTCACCGAGGAGGTGGGCCCGCTCGGCGACATCCCCGTCGCCGAGGTCGCCGACTCGTCCCTCGTCGAGCATCTCGGCAGGGAGATCGTCGACGACTATCTCGACGAGCTCGCCCGCCACGACGCTGCTCCGCCCGGGGCCGAGTCGCTCCGGATCGTATACACCCCCCTTCACGGAGTGGCACGCCGTACCTTTGAGGCCGCCCTCGCCCGGGCTGGATTCCCGGCTCCGGTCGTCGTCGCCGCCCAGGCCGAGCCCGATCCCGACTTCCCCACCGTCGCCTTCCCGAACCCCGAGGAGCCCGGCGCTCTCGACCTTGCCGTCGCCGAGGCGGCACGGATCGGCGCCGATGTCGTGCTTGCGAACGACCCCGACGGCGACCGCCTGGCGGTCGCCGTCCCGGACGCCACGGCGCCAGGCGGCTGGCGCACGCTCACCGGCGACCAGCTGGGCTCGCTCCTCGGAGCCCACGTTCTCGACGCCTGGCCCGGCCGGCGGGAAGGCGGGCGTGACGGGAGGCGCGGCGGCGAGGGCCTCCTCGTCGCCACCACGATCGTCTCCTCGTCGCTCCTCGGAAAGATCGCGGCGGCCTCGGGCGTCGCCTACATCGAGACGCTCACGGGATTCAAGTGGATCGCCCGGTCGGCCGAGCAGGTGCCCGGGAGCCGCTTCGTGTACGGCTACGAGGAGGCGCTCGGCTACGGCGTCGGCGAGGTCGTCCGCGACAAGGACGGCATCGGCGCCTCCCTCGCCTTCCTCGGGCTCGTCACCGCGGCGCGCCAGGAGGCCAGGAGCGTCCTCGACCTGCTCGACGAGCTCGAGATCGGCTATGGCGTCCACCTCACCGCGCAGCGATCGATCCGGAGCAGGGACCCGGGCGCGCAGATGGCGGCGCTCCGCCGTGACCCCCCGTCGAAACTCGGCGGCCGGGCCATCGTCGGGACCCACGACTACGCCGGCGGCCCGGGTGGGAGACCCCTCGACGGCGCTGGCAGCGCACCAGCCGAGCGGGCGGGCAGCGCATCAGCCGAGCGGGCGGGCAGCGCATCAGCCGACCGGGCGGGCGGCCCACCAGCCGGCGGCATCGCCTTGCCACCCTCTGACGTGCTCGCCTACCACCTCGACGGCGCCCGGGTGACGCTCCGCCCGAGCGGCACCGAGCCGAAGCTCAAGATCTACTTCGAGGT
>JBOGHY010000263.1:0-4348 GCA_050742375.1 Acidimicrobiales bacterium
TAGGCACCACGCCGAGCTTGATCGCCTGCAGTATGCGCTCGATCGCCTCCTCGAAGGCGTTGCCCGTGCGCAAGGGCCGGAAGACCGCATCTGCCGAGCGGGTCATGCCGAGAGGTGAATCGGCCAGGGGCTCCTGTGCCGCCATCCGCACCTTTCTCGCTCCCATCCATGGAGACAGCAACCACTGTAATCGGCACTTCGGAATTGAGGGGGGTCTCGGCGGACTGCCCGGCGCAGCCTCGGGTGGGGCACCGGACGCCGGCCCGAGCGAACGGGCGTTCGTCCCTCGCGCACAATACATCGCAGTGCGAATGGGAGCCCTCGGACGCCCATCGCACTACGATGGTTTTTTCGCCCTCTCCGGCCAAGCTCGCCACGAGCCCGACCGATCGGCCCAGGCCCCCTCGACGGCGAGCCTCGCCACTTCGCCCAGCTCGTCCCCGAGGGCCAGCCCGAGGGGCGCCCCGACGAGCCTCCCGCCTCGAGGCGGCCGCTCAAGGGCACTCCAGTCCCACGAGAGCTGCGAGGGCGCCCAGTGCATCCGATGTGGCACCCGGCCCCGGCCCGCCAGACCGACGCCGTGCTCTTCGCCACACCGCAGGCGGTCTTGATCTCGCCCAACTTCACTCCGGCGAGCGCCGGTGCCAGCACCCCTGTCACCCAGCTCGCATCCACCGGCCCGCCAGGATGGTGGAGCGACCAGCCCGCCTCGGCCTGGCGCCGGAGGCTTATCGCTCGGGCTCTTGTCTGGCGCAGCGCAGGCGTCTGGCGAGGGTCGCCTTCGATGCAGGCATCACAGCGGATGTGGCGGGCGTCTGGGATCGGGGCGCCGGGTCAGGTCCACCCGGCATGGTGACACCCGCCTGTGACACGGGTCGTCGCCATCACGGGACGAACCCTCGTCTCTCCCCGGGCGAGTCTGCGGCGCCGGTTCGTGAGCGGCGTGGCAGCTTCGACACCGGGGTCATGGGCGGCGACCCTGAGGGCGAGGGCCTCGGCGAGAGGGCAGAGGCCCTCGGCGCGTGGGTGGTAGTCCCCGGCAGGGGGCTTGTAGATGCCACGACGGCACTCCGGCGATGACGTGGTTTGGCCGGTAGGTCCCGTAGGACGCTCCGGTGGCGTGAGGGTGGTGGTGAAGCGCTTCCTCATGGCGAGCTGCTCTGCCTCGTGGCGCTCGCAGAGAGCCCGTCGGGCTGACCCGTGGCGCCACAGCCCGAGCGTCGGCAGGTGGGCTGGCGGAGGGTTGGTGCTAAAGGCGGGCTGACAAGCCGTGAGCTAGCCCGGACTGCGCACGACCGACCAGACCTTGCCGTTCCAATGCTCGACGAGGGTCGCAGTATCGGCTCCGTGCGTCACTCTGTATCCAACCGCCCAACACGCAGAAGCACCCCGGCAGACAACGCCTTCGAGTTCGCCGTGCGTCTTTGGTGTGTTCACAATGGACCACTTGGACCCGTTCCAGTGCTCGGTGAGCGGACCGCCCCTCGACCCATCACCCACGGCGGTGCAGTTCGACGCTGGCGCGCACGCCACGCCCGCTAGAGCGTTACTCGGGCCCAGAATGGAGGACGGCGAGTTCTGGCTGGGCACGATCGACCACCTTGAGCCGTTCCAATGCTCGATGAGTGTGTAGCGACCGATGAGGGTGCTGTGATAGCCGACGGCCATGCAGTTCGAAGAGGTGACGCACGCGATGCTGTCCAGTTCGCTGTGGATGTCCCCGACGCTCGGACTGCGCACGATCGACCATCTTGTGCCGTTCCAATGCTCGACGAGGGTCGAGTTAACAGCGGCATAGCTGTAGTAGCCGACCGCGATACATCCTACCCTACTCATGCACGAAATACCGTTGAGTTGACCCGAGACGCTCGGGCTTTGCATGATCGACCAGTGTCGACCGTTCCAACGCTCAACAAGTGGCGCCATGCCGAGAGTAGAGTCATCGGCGTAGTCTCCGACAGCAATACAGCTTGATTTACCTGGGCACCACACTGCGCTCAAGTAGCCACCTGAACTCGGGGTTGGGCTCTTGACTGTTGACCACTTTAAGCCGTTCCAGTGCTGTACAAGCGTGTTAGGACTTACCGTACGTTGGCGAGGCCCACCCCACGGCGGTGCAGTTTGATTCGCTCGCGCAGGCGACTCCGCCCAGATTCCGCGCGACTGCCTTCGTGCCTTCCGGCGGCTCGGGAACTAGCGCCCATGCACGCCCGTTCCAGTGCTCGATAACCGTGTATGGAGTCGCCAAAGTCGCCCAGTCGCCAACCGCCGTGCAGTTTGCCGCCGTCGTACAGGCAATGCTGAGGAGCGATGAATTCAGGATCGGACTGGCAACCACTCTGGAAGAGACCACTTCCGTAGCCCCTGCGACAATGGCCAACAGCGCAATGACCGCTCCCAACTTCAACCCGATTCCCCCCTTCTGCGTTTCGCTCGCTATGCAATACGCCGCAAACGTTGAGGGTTTGTCTAGCGACGGCCCCGAGCTTATCCCACAGAGGACCAGGACAGTGGGGCCCTCACCTGAGCTTCGCATCCTGGACCGGACCGAGCAGCATCGCGTGGGCATCGATCTGGCGTGGACTCAGTTAAAGGGCGTTTCGACACCCACCAGCTCGGCAAGTTTCTGCCAGGTCGAGACGTGCGGGGTGCGCTTGCCGCGGCGGATGTCCGACGCCGACGCCTTCGAGCAGCCGGTCGCCTCCGTGATCGCTGCGAGCTTGACGCCTGCCAGCCGAGGCCATACATCGCGGCGGAATGCGGCCTCGAGGTGTGCCGAAGAGGCTCGGCCTCGTGGCGCTCTCGAGGCGATCGGGCACTCTCCGTGGCGAGCCAGACACAGGGAGGGCGGAAAAGCATCGCAGTGCGATGGGCGCCCACATCCACCGCCCGACGAGGGTCCCCCCCACCAGTTCAGAGAGGGGCGCCCACTTCCGTCCTCCGACAACGGCCCCTCCACCAGTTCAGAGATCGCCGCCAACTACGACGCCGTGACGGTCGGTGCCCGGCTCGGCCACGCGGACCCCTCGATCACTCTCCGGGTGTACAGCCACGCGATCGAACAGCGTGACCGGGAGCTGGCCGGAGCCTCGGACGGACGCTGGCCCTGCCGACCAGTCCAAAGCAACCTCCGTTCTCCAAAATGCGGAAACGCTCACCTCGTCGAGCAGGTGTCCCTGGCCCCCTATCGTTCTGGAAGTGGCGGAACCGGATCTCAAGAGTCTCCTGATGCTGCTCGAACGCCAGCGCGAGCAGGTCGCGCAGCTCTTCAAGCTGCCCGACCCCGGTCCGCCGCGGATCCTTACCGAGGCGCAGTACGAGGCCGCCCGAGAGATCGTCGAGAAGCGCAAGGGCTGGACTGGCCTCGACAGGGCGTTGTTACAGGCAGTGAGAGACGGGGCCCGGCCGGGCGACACGATCCCTCCGAGTGAGGTGTGGCCGTACGTGCGAGCGATTTGCAACATTGAGGTTGGCGTCGTCGAGCGGGCCGACGAGCACGTTGTCGCTGTCTTCTTCGACCATGCCCACTTTTCAGGTCATCGCTTCGCCTACCTGTGGAGGAGTCCGGGAGGCGACACCGACGAGGAGTGGCCGGTCGGCTTGGAGCAGACTTGGTTCCAGGAAGAGCTGGAGACTGGCGGTCTTCACCGTGTCATGCGCTACGACGCTCCCGCACCGGACGGGGACGGCGTGATCTGGCTTCGTCTCCACGGCGACCTTCTCGGCGTGGCGGACGAATTGGACACTTCGAAGCTCTTTATGAGGGCGATCGCGCATGTCGAGAAGACCGAGACTGGGTCCACCTGCGGCATCTACGTCCCTGCCGAGAACTCGCCCGCTCCGTGTCGACGACCCGCGGTCGTGCGGGCCGCTGCTTCCTTGTGGGACGACAAGTGGACACCGACCGGGCCGCCTCCGCCAACTCCCGGTTACGTGGGAGCCTGTGCCGAGCACGAGACCGAGCTCCATAGGCGCGCCGAGGAGCAGAACGGGAGACTCGAACCAGGCAGCGATCGAACGTGGCAGGACACGACCGACTTGCACAGTTGTTAGCTATCAGCAGTTGCGAGGCTTGAATTCCACCAGTCCGGCCCATGAGTCATACGGCGATGGAGAATCAACGAAGGTATCGAGCTCGTCGACGGTGGCTTTGAGGGCCGCGAGCACGATCGGGAAGTACTCTGGTCGGCAGCCCGTCATGGCGGCGTTGACGGCTGCGAACTCGACGGTGCAGGATCGGTAGACCTGGGGCATGCGCCAGATGACCTCGTTCCGGTCCCTTTCCGTGTGACCGAGGAAGCGCTCGACGAGCCCCGGAGCGGGAGGCACGACTGGGAGCCCGTCGGTC
>JBOGHY010000264.1:0-8373 GCA_050742375.1 Acidimicrobiales bacterium
ACCTGGCACACGGACTTTCGTGAGGATCTGAAAAAGATCGACATTCCTGTTCTGGTGATTCACGGAAGCGCGGACCGCATCCTGCCCCTTGAAGCGACGGGACAGGCGACTCACGATCAAATCGACCAAAGCGAGTTCGTCGTGATCGAAGGTGCTCCACATGGCTTGTGTTGGACGCACGCGGACGAGATTAATGCTAAGCTCGAGAGATTCTTCAAGTAGTCAGAGCCGACTCTTGACCTACCAAAGAGCATCGAATTGCGCACTCGCAACACCATTGAGATCGACAAAGTATTCGATAGGCGGGTCTCGTGCCGCGGAGTAGCAGTCCTAACCAGAATGGTACTTACCTCGTGATGCAATCTGATAGTCGAAGAAGGATTGTCATGAGAATCACGGTGGACGAACGATCTGTACGGGCAAATGTCGGCCAACCTGTACAACGGTCGAGCTGTCCGCATGGGAAGACATGGCGGCAGAGTGTTTTGCCCAGCTTGATCAAGCTCAAAGCGTCCTCGACGGACCGGTTCGCTCTTTATTTGCGCCGGCGGGAGCGATAGTTGGGTGCGAGGAGGCATGCCACAACGTGGCCGTAGCCATGGTGGCACTCGCCGAGTGCAGTGCGGTCTGTTGGGTCGCCCAAGGGAAACCCGGCGCCTTGCTCAAGCCGGCCCTCGTGGAGCGGATGACACAGTCGGCCTCAGCATGAGCGTTGGGACATCTCGCCAGGCAGCGTCGAGCTCGCCGGGGCGCCGAGAAGGACCGCGATGAGTTGTCGTCATCGGACAGCGTTCGTGCTCGCGTACTCCCGTCGGAGACCCATTTTGTTCACACCTTCGAGTCGCCGAACTCGTGCAGAGAGAGGTCGCGGAGGAGGGGGGTTTCCGCCCAGACGCTAATCCTCTGGACGATCCTCGCCAGAATTCGCTCACGTGCGGTTGCAGCTGCTTTGTGCCTTGGGTGAGCTAAGCCCCGCCGACGGTCCCATTCAATCGGACAAATGCGTCACCGGTGTGTCGACCAGGGAATTTCACGGGTTCGACGAGCTGCCCGGAGCGCGAAGGTCGTCGCAAACGGATCGAAGGAGGAGTTCATGACCAATGCGAACGCAATCACATCCAAGCCCAACCTGTCACCGAAACAGGTCGCGGCGGCGTTCTACGCCAGCTACAACGGGGACTTGGCAGAAGGATTCGAGCGGTACATCTCGAAGGACCTGGTTCTTCATGGGTTCGACGGCCCCAATCAACGCGACGTTTGGATTGCAGGTGACCTCGAACTGAAGGATTCATTGTCCGGCTACAAGATGGAGGTGTACGACCAGTTCGCCGAAGGCGACAAGGTGGTCACGCGTTGGGGCTTCCGGGGCGTCCACACAGGAACGATCTTGGGTATCCCAGCATCAGGTCGCGAGGTCTACCTCAGCGGTATCTCCATCGAACGGGTGGAGAACGGCCAGTCAATCGAACATTGGTCAGATGGGAACTTCGGCACGTTCCTTCAGGAAATCAGTGGTGAGACGCCCACTACTGGACTCGCAGCGCCCGCGCTGCGCTGAAGGGAGTTGACATGGTGGCCGGGGGATCTGAAGTGAAGAGATCGAGGAGGGTGGCCGTCGTCACGGGCGGTGCCGTTGGTATCGGGCAGGCTTACGCGCTGCGTCTCGCACACGACGGGAATGCAGTCGCCATCGCCGATCTTGGCCCAGCCGATGAAACAGAGGAACTCATCCGGGAAGCGGGCGGCGAGGTCTTGTCGGCCCGATGCGACGTCGCTGATGCCGATAGCGTCAGGCAGTTCGCCGCAGCTGTGACCGAGCGCTTCGGCGTCGCCGAGATCCTCGTGCACAACGCAGGCATTTACCCCGTCGTATCCTTCGAGGCGATCGATTGGGTGACCTGGCGCCGTGTCATGGACGTCAACCTCGACTCTGTTTTCCACCTTGCCAAGGTCTTCCTTCCTGGCATGAGGCAGAAAGGCTGGGGCCGCGTTGTGGTTGTGGCCTCGACGGCGTTCCACACCGGGCCGCCTGGTTTGGTCGCGTACGCCGCGAGCAAGGGTGGCGTGATCGGGTTTGCCCGCAGCCTCGCCGCTGAGGTCGGCGAGTACGGGATCACCGTCAACGCGATCGCGCCGGGCATGGTGCGTACACCGGGGACGCTGTCGGGGCCGCAGCAGGAGATGGGGCTGTTCGATGCGGTTCTCGCCACCCAGGCGATCAAACGTTTCGGCGTGCCGGAGGACCTCATGGGTGTCGTCTCGTTCCTAACCTCCGACGCGGCGGGCTTCATGACCGGCCAGACGTTGGCGATCGACGGGGGAGTCACACGGCTCTGAGTCGTGGGGTGGCGCTTCTGGAAGCTTGCCAGCGACCCTCTCGACCGTCGGCGCCTCGCGCACAATTGGCGCACCAAAAATTCAGCACGGTTCGGATCCGGCCGGATTTAGAAGCACCACGCCTCGAGTCAAAGTGGACCTGAACAGGTAGTTCGGCACAGACCAACACCGGCCATCTTCGGGTTGACGCGGCTCATAACCCGAAGGTCAAGGTCCGGGGTGGCTACCGTGCTTCGTCGAGGGCCGCCTGGGCGGACTGTTCAACGCTCAGTGAGTTGCAGACGGTCACACCATGGGCGGAGGTCGTGGCGATCATCCGAGACCTCGACGACCTGCGCGAAGGACCGCAGCATCCAGACGACCGGATCACCGAGGACGCGCTCGCCCGAGCAATCGCCCAACTTGGCAAGTGGCCCTTGACCGGCACGAGGATCACAAAGGTCCCATCACATCGCAACAGGGGTGAGTTCACTGGTCCCTGCCGGAAGGTCGCGGAAGGGGAGGCGGCGGCCACATCCGGTCGCGGCGCTCGCTGTCCATAATCCTGTCCATAAACTCGGCCGGATTCGGCCCCGTCGACGATCACCTAATGGACAGACCGCCTGATCAGAGCACTCTCGCTGGAGTCCGCATCACCGTCTGGACGCCCCGAGGCCCGTTAGCAGTGAGCCCGATTCGGCCGCTCTCGCACCTCTCCAGCAGGACTGTCTCTCCCTCTAACATTGGGTTGGCCTAACTTTGGCCTACATCGGGGAGAGGGACTGACCAGGAGGCAGAGCTTAGATGACGCGTCGCTCGCAGGGGACATGCTCGGTGGAGTGGCTTGATGCAGAGCACACGAGGGCGCGCCTTCGTATCTAGCTCGGCCGCACGACAGACGGCAAGTCCACCGAGCACCCGCTTGAGAACGAGGTCGGAGACGCCGTTCTTCTGCGCGGTCATGAACCAACCCGCCGCAAACCAGAAGGTGAGTGGCCCCCGCAAAAGGTGGCCCGCCGAGTTGGGTGGCGATCGCCTATCCTTTGGATTCCACACCAAGGGCCAGCGTCGTCCCTCGTGCGAGGACCGGTTTCATCGATCCCCGGAAGGACGCAGATGGCGCCACTGCCCTCTTCGAGCCGTTTGTACTCCACCGGTCTTTACCGGCCCGAGTTCGAGCACGACGCGTGCGGCGTCGCGTTTGTGGTCGACGTGTACGGCCGGCGCAGCCACGACATAATCCGCAAGGGCCTCGCGAGCCTCTGTCAACTCCAGCACCGGGGGGCGTCGGGGGCGGAGCGCAACACTGGCGACGGTGCCGGCATCCTGATCCAGGTCCCCGACGCCTTCTACCGTGCTCAGGTCGACTTCGCGCTGCCCGACGCGGGGTTCTATGCGACAGGTATGGCGTTCCTTCCGGCCGACAAGCCAGAAGCTGGCCGAGCGACGCGGGAAATCCGCAAGATCGCCGCCTCGGAAGAGATGACCGTACTCGGCTGGAGGGACGTGCCGATCGATACGAGCGCGCTGGGGAGCACGGCGTTGACGTCGATGCCGTCCTTCAAGCAACTGTTCGTCGCCGCGCCGAGCGGTGCCGGCGGGCTAGTCCTGGAGCGGCGTGCGTTCATCCTGCGCAAGCGAATCGAGCACGAGGTAGACGGCACATACCTCGCGTCGTTGTCGAGCCGCACGATCGTGTACAAGGGGATGCTGACCGCGCCACAGGTCGAGTCCTTCTTCTGCGACCTGGAGGACGAGAGCCTCGACTCGGCCCTGGCACTCGTCCACTCCCGCTTCTCTACCAACACCTTCCCGAGTTGGCAGCTGGCGCATCCCTATCGTCTTTTGGCGCACAACGGCGAGATCAACACTCTTCAGGGCAACCGCAACTGGATGCGCGCGCGGGAGGCGCTGCTCGAGTCGGACCTGTTTCCCGGGGACCTGTCGCGGGTGTTTCCGATCGTCACCCCTGGCGCCAGCGACTCCGCCAGCTTCGACGAGGTGTTGGAGTTGCTTCACCTCGGCGGCCGTTCGCTTCCGCACGCGCTGCTGATGATGATCCCCGAAGCGTGGGAGAACCACCGCAATATGGACGCCGGGCGCCGCGCCTTCTACCAGTTCCACGCGTCGATCATGGAGCCGTGGGACGGACCGGCGTCGATCGCCTTCACCGACGGCACGCTCATCGGGGCGATCCTCGATCGCAACGGACTTCGTCCGTCGCGCTACTGGGTCACTGACGACGGCTTGGTCGTCATGGCGTCCGAAGTCGGAGTCCTCGACATCGATCCGTCGAAGGTGGTGCAGCGCGGTCGGCTGCAACCCGGCCGCATGTTCCTGGTCGATACCTCGAAGGGACGGATCGTCTCCGACGACGAGATCAAGGCGGTGCTCTCCGGTCAGCACCCCTACGCCGACTGGCTCGCTGACGGGCAGATCCACTTCGACGACCTGGCTCCTCGCTTCACGCTGTTGCCTCAACACGCTTCGGTCGTAACGCACCAGCGCTTGTTCGGTTACACGACCGAGGAGCTCAAGGTGCTCGTCGTGCCCATGGCGAAGACCGGGTACGAGCCGATCGGGTCGATGGGGACTGACACGCCGATAGCGGTCCTGTCGGAGCGGCCGCGAGTTCTCTACGACTACTTCCAGCAGCTGTTCGCCCAGGTCACCAACCCGCCGCTCGACGCGATCCGCGAGGAGCTGGTCACCTCGATCGCCAGCACGATCGGGCCGGAACGAAACCTTCTGGCGCCCGAGGCGGACAGCTGCAGCCAGATCGTGATGCCGCAGCCGATCCTCACTAACGAGGAGCTCTCGAAACTGCTCTACATCAACGAGGACGGGACACAGCCCGGGTGGCGCTCCTTTGCGATAGACGGACTGTTCGCCGTGGGCGGTGAACCGCCGGGCGAGACCCTCCGGAACGCGCTCGACGAAATCTGCGTGGCGGTGAGCAGGGCGATCGAGGATGGCGCAAAGGTGATCGTCCTCTCGGACCGTCACAGCTCGGCCGAGCTGGCGCCGATCCCCGCTCTTTTGCTCGTCAGTGCCGTCCACCACCGTCTGGTCAAGGAAAAGACGCGCACACGCGTGGGGCTCGTCGTCGAGACCGGTGAGGCCCGCGAGGTACACCACATGGCGCTTCTGCTCGGTTACGGGGCGGCAGCGATCAACCCCTACCTTGCCTTCGATTCGATTACAGACTTGATCGGCGACGGCGCCTTGACGGACGTCTCGCCGCGCCAAGCGGCCCGCAACTACGTAGCTGCCTGCGGCAAGGGCATTCTAAAAGTGATGTCCAAGATGGGCATCTCGACGGTCGCGTCCTACACCGGCGCGCAGGTCTTCGAGGCAATTGGCCTGTCACGCGAGTTGGTGGACTGCTACTTCACCGGGACGGTGAGCCGGATCGGAGGCATCGGTCTCGACGAGATCGCTCGCGAGGTCCTCGCTCGACATGCCCTCGCGTGGCCGGACCGCCCGAGCGAACTGGCCCACCGGGCTCTCGACGTCGGCGGCGAATACCAGTGGCGTCGTGAAGGCGAGTACCACCTCTTCAATCCCACGACGGTGCACAAACTGCAGCACTCGACACGCGCCAAGCGATACGACATCTTCAAGCAGTACACCGGGGCCGTCGACGACCAGGCTGCCCGGTTGGGAACGCTTCGCGGGTTGTTCAGGCTGAAGTCCTGCGACGAGTTGGGGCGTGCACCCGTCCCAATCGACGAAGTAGAGCCGGTCTCGTCGATCGTCAAGCGTTTCAGCACCGGAGCCATGTCGTACGGGTCGATCTCCGCCGAGGCGCACGAGACACTCGCGATCGCGATGAACCGGATCGGAGGGCGCTCCAACACCGGAGAGGGCGGCGAAGACGCCGACCGCTTCACCCCGGACCCCAACGGTGATCTCCGGAGGAGCGCGATCAAGCAGGTGGCGTCGGGTCGTTTCGGGGTGACCAGCGAGTACCTGGTCAACTGCGACGACATCCAGATCAAGATGGCGCAGGGAGCGAAGCCCGGAGAGGGCGGCCAGCTCCCAGGGCACAAGGTGTACCCGTGGATCGCACGAACCCGTTACTCGACTCCGGGTGTCAGTTTGATCTCTCCCCCGCCGCACCATGACGTCTACTCCATCGAGGATCTCGCACAACTGATCTTCGACCTGAAGAACGCCAACGACGCCGCCCGCATACAGGTCAAGCTCGTCGCCGAGGTCGGTGTCGGCACTGTCGCCGCCGGGGTCTCCAAGGCGCACGCGGATGTGGTGCTGATCTCCGGCCACGACGGTGGGACAGGTGCCTCGCCCTTGACCTCGATCAAGCACGCCGGCGCACCGTGGGAGCTCGGCTTGGCCGAGACACAGCAGACCTTGATGCTCAACAATCTGCGCGATCGGATAGTTGTGCAGGTCGACGGCCAGCTGAAGACCGGTCGCGACGTGGTTATCGCCGCGCTGCTCGGTGCCGAGGAGTACGGCTTCGCGACGGCACCGCTGGTGGTGAGCGGCTGCGTCATGATGCGGGTCTGCCACCTCGACACCTGTCCCGTGGGTATCGCGACCCAGAACCCCGAGCTGCGCAAGCGCTTCACCGGACGCCCCGAGTTCGTAGTCACCTTCTTCGAGTACATCGCTGAAGAGGTACGTGAGCTGCTAGCGCTTCTGGGCTTTCGCTCCCTCGACGAGGTGATCGGCCATCCCGAGCTGATGGACGTCGCGCCGGCGGTCGGCCACTGGAAGGTGCGGGGGCTTGACCTCTCTCCGATCCTGGAGGTCCCCGACGTCGAGCCCGACGCCGCCCGTCGATGCGTGACCGCGCAAGACCATGGGCTCGACCGCGTGCTCGACCGCGAGCTGATCGAGGCCTGCCGGCCGGCGCTCGAGAACGGGCGGCCAGTGAGGCTGAAAAGGCCGATCCGAAACGTGAACCGCACCACGGGCACGCTGCTCGGAGCGGAGATCTCCCGCCGGTACGGCGGCGCGGGACTGGCGGACGGCACGATCGACCTGTCCTTCACCGGTACCGCGGGCCAGAGCTTCGGGGCGTTCGTCCCCCGCGGTGTGACAATGCGCCTGGAGGGAGAGGCCAACGACTACCTGGGCAAAGGCCTTTCGGGCGGGCGACTGGTGGTTCGGCCGTCGTCGCAGGCACCGGCGGGTTTCGTCGCCGAAGAGCAGGTCATCGCCGGCAACGTGATCCTTTACGGCGCCACCGCAGGCGAGGCGTTCATCCGTGGTGTGGTCGGCGAGCGCTTCTGCGTACGAAACTCTGGGGCGACGGCAGTGCTGGAGGGCGTCGGCGACCACGCCTGCGAGTACATGACCGGTGGACGGGTTGTTGTGCTCGGACCGACCGGCAGGAACTTCGCCGCGGGCATGTCCGGCGGCGTCGCCTATGTGTGGGACCCGCATGGAACCTTTGGCGCGAACGTCAACGGCGAGATGGTCGACCTCGAGGACTGCGACGACGAGGACGTCGCGTGGCTGGGAGAACTGCTCCGGCGCCATGTCGACGAGACAGGCTCGGCCGTAGGAGCCAGGGTGCTGTCAGATTGGCCCCGGGCATCTGGCGAGCTCGTCAAGGTGATGCCTCGCGACTACAAGCGGGTGCTCGACGCCATGCGCGCTGCCCAGGAGTCGGGCTCGCCGGTGGACGACGCCGTGATGGCGGCTGCTCATGGGTAAGCCGACAGGATTCCTCGAAGCGGGCAGAGAGCTGGCGCCGCGACGTCCGGTCCCGGTGCGCCTCCGAGACTGGAAGGAGGTGTACGAGCCCTTCTCGAGGGAGGGGCTGCAGACCCAGGCGAGTCGTTGCATGGATTGCGGCATCCCGTTCTGCAACGACGGATGCCCCCTCGGCAACCTGATCCCTGACTGGAACGACCTCGTCTATCGCGACCAGTGGCGCGCGGCAGTCGAGCGGTTGCACGCGACCAACAACTTTCCCGACTTCACCGGGAGGCTGTGTCCCGCTCCCTGCGAGACGGCCTGCGTGCTCGGCATCAACTCCGACCCGGTGACGATCAAACAGGTCGAGGTCACGATCATCGACCG
>JBOGHY010000265.1:0-5193 GCA_050742375.1 Acidimicrobiales bacterium
AGCTGGCCGAGAAAGGACAGGTACTGGAGGGGCAGGGCCCGGTCGAGCCCGTACTGGTGGTCGAAGGAAACGATCTGGAGCTTGGTCGCCCGCGGGCCGATGATCGCCCTCGCGATGTTCCCGGGCAACAGGTGCTGGAGCACGAAGGTGATCAGCGTCACCCCGAGCAGTACGACGACCGTCTGACCGATGCGCCGGACGATGTACCCGGTCACAGTCTCAAATGCCGTCCCTCGGGACGATCGCGTGCCATGTCTTGGTGAAGACCCGCCGCTCCCCCTCGAAGGCGTCGAGGATGTTGGTCACGAGGAACGACGTCTCGGTGGAGGACATGGTGCTGCGGGTGCGAACGGTGGTGCGCCACGACCCGCGGGCCACCCGGCCCTCGCGTTCGCTCACGATCTCGGCGGAGAGCGGGTCGCCCGGTGTCATGCGGAAGATGTCCGTCTCCCGCTCCTCGTACTCGAGGCCGTCGTCGCTGAGGCGGTGTCCGTGCGCCGAGTACGACGTCGTCTCCACCAAGCCGGTCGCGACGTCTCGGCTTGTCGCGCGCGAGGATGCCGCCACCAGCACCTCGTGGGCCGGACCCGGAGCGCGCTCGGGGACGCCGAAGTACTGGGGAGGCGAGTGTTCGGCGCCGCCGCCGTAGACCGGCAGCTCCAGCACGGTCTCTTGTCCGGTGATCAGCCCGAGCGTCACGGGCTCCGGCGAGGGCCAGGCCCATGGCCAGTACGTGGGCGATACCGCGAGGCGCAGACGGTGGTCCTCCGGGATGCCGTAGGCGATCGAGTTGAGCCTCACCTCGACGACACGGTGCTCTCTCGGCACCAAGGGCTCGACCGCCGCGTCGTCGGGGCTGTGGGCGAGATTGCGTAGGCCTCTCGTGATAAGAGTCGAGCGCCCGTCCGGCCACACGTCGCACAGACGGACCACTACGAGCGCGAGTGGGCGGTCCGAGGAGACTTTGAGTCGCGCCGAGGGGACGCCGAGTATCTCCATCGGCTCGTGAAGGGGCGCCGTGTCGAAGCAGAGAGAGACGGCGTCCTCCGGCCTCTGGTCGCCCGGGAACTCTGTCGCACCGCCGTGCCCGCCCCACTGGCCCGGGTCGACCGCGGTCGGGCCGGTGCCCTTGATCCGGAGTTCGGCGCCCGGGGTTCCTGCCCCGCCGAGGGTTCCCGCACCGCCGAGGGGGAGTTGCCGCGCCGACACCTCCTTGGCCGGCCAGCCGTCGAGCCCGAGCCACCGGCCGGCGAAGGTCTCGTAGCCGGGCTGCGGCGGGCGCGCCTCGGGCATGTAGACGCGAAGCTTGGGCTCGGTCATGATCCCGTTGTCGATCCCCTTCAGCCAGTGGTCCCACCAGCGCACCGCCTCCTGGAGGAAGCCAATGGCCGGGCCGGGCACGCCGTCCTCGGGGTAGTCGTGCGCCCAGGGGCCGATCAGCCCCTTGGCCGGCCCCTCGTAGACGTCGAGGAACCGGAGGATGGCGTTTCGGTATGCGTCGGTCCAGCCGCCCACCATGTACACCGGGCAGGCAATGGCGCCGAAGTCCTCGCAGACCGACCCCTGGCGCCAAAAGTCGTCGCGGAGCTGGTGGGAGAGCCATGAATCGATGAAGGGAGGGGTCCGCTCCATCCTGTCCAACCAGGTGGCGCGCCAGGCGTCCCCGACGACCGCCGGGTCGGGCGGCAGCGCGGTGTAGGCGAGCATCGTCGAGGCCCAGGGCAGCATCGTCCATGCGAGCACGCAGCCGCCCATGTAGTGGACGTCGTCGGCGTAGCGGTCGTCCGTCGACGCCACGCTGATGACGGCGCCGAGCTCCGGCGGCCGGAGGGTCGCTATCTGGAGGCCGTTGAAGCCTCCCCACGACTTGCCGATGATCCCCACCTTGCCGCTACACCAGCTCTGCGAGGCGAGCCATGCCACGACCTCGGCTCCGTCCTGCTGCTCCAGGGGCAGGTACTCGTCCTCGAGGATGCCGTCGGCGTCACCCGATCCCCGCATGTCGACACGGACCGAGGCATAGCCGTGACCCGCGAAGTAGTGGTGGATCGGAGCATCGCGGAGCACCAGGCCGTCGTTCTTGCGGTAGGGGACGTACTCGAGGATCGCCGGGATGGGGTTGTCCTCGGCGTCCTCGGGCATCCAGATGCGGGCGGCCAGCCGGCACCCGTCGCTCATCGGCACCCACTCGTGGGCGACGACCTTGACCTTCGCCGGGAAGTCGGCCCGTGTCACCAACTCTCTGCTCCGTTCACTCGATTGTCCCGAACGGGTGCGGCCTGCCCCAGACCGGTGTCCGACACCGGGTCACTTCGTGAAGTACCAGTTCTCCGGGTAAATGTTGCTGAGCGGGTCCTGCGGCAGCACCCCCTTCAGGTTGGAGCTCACGGCCGAGACCTGGACGTCGAACTGGGGCATCCACAGCACGGGGAGGTTCTTCGCCAGGTAGTTCTCATAGGTGTCCAGCGCAGGGAGCCCTCCGCTGTGGAGCTTCGAGATCAGCTGGTCGGCCTCGCGGCTGGAGTAGAGGCCCCCGTTCGAGGCGCTGGTCGAGTCGAAGATCGCGCCCCCGTCAGGCACGTTGTAGCCGGGGTCGAAGTACCAGCCCTGGCCGTAGTAGTTCATCTGCCAGCAGTTTGGGTTCTTGCATGCGATGTCGGCCGAGACGACCGTGTCGAAGGGGGCTCCCTTCAGCGAGAGAGCTATCCCGGCCTTGGAGAAGGTCGTCTGCAGCTGCGTCACCTCCTCGGTGACGGCCTGCAGCCCGGTTGTGTACTCGAAGCCGAAGGACAGCTTGGCGCCCGACGCGATGCCGACTCCGCACTCGTTCGCCCCTGATCCCGGCCGGGTGCACACGTCGGTCCCGTTGCGGACGATTCGCCAGCCGTGGTCCTTAAGCAGTTTCACCGCGGCGGTGGGGGAGTAGGGGTACGGATTGGACTTCTGGGCTGTGGAGAGGAACTTGCTCGCCGGCACGAGCGGGACGGGCCCATAGGTTGCGTTGCCGAAGCCGTGCAGGAACACTTTTATGTAGGTCGGCTGGTCGATCAGCTTCTGCATGGCCTGGCGGATGTAGAGCTGCTTGAAGATCGCTCCGACCTGGGGGGAGGCGAAGTTCAGGCTTATGTACGTGATGCCCCACGTCGGCCACGCGGCGATCTTGTAGCCGGCCGACTTGACCCGACCGAGGGTAGCGCTGTCGTTGAAGGGGACGTAGCCGTAAGTGATGTTCCCGCCGGCGAGCAGTGAGTCGAACTCGGCCGTGTCGCTCGTGAAGCTGAGGACACGGAGCTTGCTGATCGAACCGGTCGCCGGGCCCGAGTACGCCTTGTTGCGAACGTAGGTGGCATCGCCACTCGAGGAGATGTAGCTCGACAGCTTCCAGGGCCCGTCGACGACCTGCCACAGCGGGTTCGTGGCATAGGTCCCGAGGTCCTTGTTCTGGCCGGCGAGGAACTTGTAGACCGCCTTGGCCCCGCTCGTGGTGAGGTCGTAGTTGCCGACCGACCCGTTGGCGGACACCTTGTCCCAGGCGTGCTGGGGGATCGGGATCAGCTGGCCGAGCTCGTTGTAGAGCCAGGCCGTCGCGTAGTTGCCCTTGAAGGTGAGCGAGAAGGTGCTCGGGCTCAGGACCTTGAATGACTCGACGTTGTCGGGGAACTGCCCCGGCACGTAGTCCCACCAGTTCGCCTTGGCGGCCTTCAGTATGTCAAACCAGAACTGGACGTCCCTCGTTGTGACGGGCTTGTTATCCGACCACTTGTAGCTCTTCAGGTGGATCGTCGCCGTGGTCGTCGAAGGGGTGTGGGTGACCTTCGCCGGATCGGCCAGGCTGTAGCGCTCGTTCAGCCCGGCGGCGTTGGGGCCCCCGAACCAGTAGAGCGGCCGCCACATCAGGTATTCCGAATCTTCGAGGTTGGCCGCGGTCGCGTACTCGTAGGAGAGAAGGGGGAGGATGTAGTTGAACATGTCGCCCGGCGAGAGAGCGACGGTCGCCGTGCCGCCCTTCACCCTGTTGCCAGCATGGTTACCGCTGTTGTTGGACGACGCCGCCGAGCAGGCGGCGAGGGTGACGCTCGCAGCCACCACGGCGAGCAGCTGCCAGACCCTGTGTCCCTTGCGCATGTGACAGTGCTCCTCTCGTCGGGGTCCCGTGATTATCGCGCCGCCCCCCGGGGCGCCGCTGTAGGAAGGCCCCATATGCGCCTGCTACCCGGTCAACGGCGGTCACGAACTCAAGGGCCGCCGACGGTACCCCGGACGCAGTTGCGCCGGCCGGCTTCTAGGACGCAGTAGCACCTGACAGATCGCACGGCGCACGGCCGGCCTGGCGGTGACACCGGACGGCCAACAGCGCCCGACTGCCGGCTCGGTGCCGCAGAATGGCCAGGAGACCACGCCTGGGACGCTCTATACAGGCTCTCAAACCGCTCGGGTGGAGGTTCGAACCCTCCCCCGCCAGCTTGTGGTTCTCGTTTCGGCAGTTCCTCTCGCCTCGTCGCCGGGGCCAAAATGTCGCCTGGCGTGAAGCCACGGGCATCGTTAGCGTGTAGCCCCGGCAGAGAGGTGAGCGTGGCGGCCGAAGCATCGGAGAACCTCCGTCGCGAGACAAGCGGCGGGGCCAGGGCGAGGGTTCCGTCTACCAACGAAGCGACGAGCGCTGACCGGTTCGGTGCATCTCGGTTGGCAGGTCGGCGCGCGCAAGCGGAAGGTTGTCTACGGGACAACGCAGGCGGAAGGTTGTCGCGATCGTGTCTCCCCGAACTCTGTCGACGGCTATCTCCACGTATCGAAGTGTTACGTCTTGCCGGCGCTCAGCCGAAAAAGATGACGGGCGCCTCTGCCCCCCGAGCGCTGTCTCGACGTCTGATCCCGAAAGCGCCATCAGTACCTGACCGCTTGCAGGCATGCTTTTGATAGTGGCGCCTTTGCTCGCCTTTGGGGACGCGCCCCGGTCTTTGGTGAACCTCCACATCGTGCTCACAGGCATACAGACCGATCCGCTGAGCCTGCTTGCTGATGTCCTTGAACTTACCTTGGTCGCTCTTTATGTGGTCGAGGTTCGCCGCCTCGCACGACGGGGAAGGCCCTGGCCGGCTTGGAACACCGTCGCGTTCGTCTGTGGCGTCGCGGTCCTCTGGGTAGCCGTCGGCTCGGGCCTCGCCGCTTACGACGAGGTCAATGTCACCATGC
>JBOGHY010000266.1:0-5846 GCA_050742375.1 Acidimicrobiales bacterium
GGCTGTGGCCCGAACGCCGGACCGCCGACACGGCGTCCTCGTAATCCACGGGCGCCGCCAGCGCCACTACGTCGACCCGGGGCGTCATGAACTCCCTCGCCGTGCCGTCCTGGAGCGAGTGCAGGCCCCGTCGCATGAGCGCCTCCTGCTCGGAAAGGGCGCCCTCGTTCGAGATCGGCGCCCGCGACCCCGCCGCCCGCGACCCCGGAGCCGTCGTGGCGGGTCTGCCTCGACCTCGTCGCCCTAGCCGCAAGGCCGCCGCTGCCTTCCGCGCCCCGATCCGCGCGCTGCTCAAGCCCCGGTGCGAAGTGGCGAGGGCGAGGGCGAGGGCGGCAGCGGCAGCGGCTTGAAGGACTCGTCGTGGTAGACGCCGCCGTCGAGAAGCACTCGGGCGGCACGCCGGAGCCGCAGGGGGTCGAGCGGCTTCAGCACCCATCCCTCCGCAGCCGAGCGTCTCGCCAGGAAGACGTCGGCGCGGCGGTCGAGAAGGACCAGCACGGGCACGTGAGGAAGGCGCCCGCCCGACGCCTCGAGGCGGAGGTCCAGGCAGATCGCCATTCCCCCCATCGCCCCCACCTGCAGGTCGGTCACGACGAGATCGGGCGCATCCTCTGCGACGGCCTGGCGCACCGCCTCGCCCGAACTGACCTCTGAGATCTCGGAGTCGGCGTCCTCGAGGGCGGCGCGCACCTCGGCCAGCACGCTCTTGGCGTCGGCGACGAGAAGGATGCGGGGCACCGACGGAGGCTACCGCCCCTCCGGAGGGTCGGCAGACTCGGGTCGTTCGGCGAGATCGTCGGCGCGGCGGAGCCCCCCGACGAGGTAACCGGCAACAATGCCAAGCCCGGCGAGGTCGTGGACGTCCTCGTCGAGGAACGGCACCCGCACGACCGGCCCCGCCACCTTGTCGCCGATGGCCGCCACAAGGCCCTCCTCCCGCTCGGCGAGCGACTCGAGCTCGGCGTAGTTGCGGCGCAGATCCGCCAGCACGCCGGCTGCCTCCTCCTTCGAAAGCCCCTCGCCTCCCCCCTCGCCGTCGCGTCCCCCCACCTGCTCAACGGCGGCGGAGGCGCCCAGTTGATCGAAGCGGGGGTGCAGCCGGTTTATGACGAGAGCGCTCACCGGCTGGTGGGCCTCGGCGAGGCGGTCGGCGAAGAAGCCCGACTCCGCGACAGAATCGCGTCGCGGGGCCGCCACGAGGACGAAGGCGGTGCCAGGATCGCCGAGGAGCTGCTCGACTCGCTCCGCCCGCTCGGAGAAGCCGCTCTCCATCCCCTCGAAGGCTCTGAAGAAGGCGACGGCGTCGTCGACGATCTCGGATCCGGCGACCTTGGAGATCGTGCGTAGAAGCGTCTGGGTGGCAAGGGTGAGCGCCCGCAAAGACGCCCGCGTGGGCATGAGCAACAGTCGGAAGACGCGATTCTCCAAGAAGCGCGTGAGGCGGCCCGGCGCGTCGAGGAAGTCGAGGGCGTTCCTCGTCGGCGGGGTGTCGACGACGACGAGGTCGAATTCGCCCGATGCGTTCAGCTCGTAAAGCTTCTCGGCCGCCATGTACTCCTGGGTCCCCGACAGGGCCGAGGTGAGGTTGCGATAGAGGCGGTTGGAGAGGATGCGCTCGGCCTGGTCGTCTCCGGCGGCGTAGGTGCGCACGAGGTCGTCGAAGGTCCCCTTGGCGTCGAGCATGACCGCATGCAGGCTCCCGGGAAACGGGCCCTCGATCCGCCGGGGCACGTTGTCGAGAGAGCCGAGCCCGAGTGCGTCGGCGAGGCGGCGGGCGGGGTCGATCGTGACCACGCAGGTGCTGCGGCCGGCCTCGGCACCTGCGAGCGCGATCGCCGCCGAGACTGTCGTCTTGCCTGCCCCGCCCGAGCCGCAGCAGATGACGATCGAGCGCTCGGCAACGAGGTCAGCCAAGCCGGGAGGACTCACGACGCCGAGGCTCGCTCATCCGGCAGCGCCTCGCCGAGCTGGTCGATGGCGGCACCAAGGGCCTCCGCGAGCGTCGCCACCTCGCCCGGTCCGATCTCGGTGCTGAAGAGGTACCCGAGGCGGAGCTGGGGGAGCGGAAGCTCCTCGGCGAGGCGGGCGAGCTGACCCTCTTGCAGCTGCTGGCGGTGCCGGCGAAAGAGCGCCGCCCCGCCGAGGCGGGCGAGCTCCGCCGGGCCCGGCCGTGCCTCGCCGGCAAGCTCGGCGAGAACGACCGGATCGGCATCGAGATGGGCGATGGGGGCGTAGCAGGCGTTCACCACGACGGGTCCGAGCATGACACCGACCTCGTCCTCGAAGCGGTAGGCGGTCTCGACGAGCTCGTTCACCGGCGTCTCCTCGGGAAGGGTCACGAGGAGCACCTGCAGGCGCCCGGGGTCCTGCAGCATCTCCACCACCTCGGCGGCCTGGGCCCGGAGCGGGCCACCCCTGGCGGCGTCCAGGAGACCATTTGCGCTCGTCAGGAAGCGCACGGCGTGGCCCGTCGCCGGAGCGTCGAGCACGACCAGGTCGGCGGTCTCGGACCGCTCGAGCTGTTTCACCTTGCCGAGGACGAGGATCTCCCGTACCCCCGGGATGGCCGTGGCGACGACGTCGAGCACTCCCGTCGAGACGAGCCTCTTGGCCACCCGCCGCAGGCCGTGGTCCATCAGGTACTCGAGGAGGGCGTCGTCGGGGGTGAGGACCCGGCCGCGCACCTCCCCCGTCGAGGAGGCGTACAGCTGGACCTCCTCGTAGCCAAAGGGCGCCTCGGCACCAAAGAGCGCTGGCAGCGCCCCGGCGTCGTCGAGGCCGACGACGAGCACCGACAGCCCGCAGTCGGCACCGAGGCGCGCCAGCGCGGCGGCGACGGTGGTCTTGCCGACGCCGCCCTTGCCGGCCACGACGAGCACTCGGCTCTGGCGCAGGAACGCCTGGCGGTCCATTCGCGCGCACACTACCTGGGGGGACAGGTCGACGGACCGAGCGGTGGGATTCTCGGGGCAGGGAGACCCGCCTCTTGTTTCTCCTGAATCCACCGGATATGGTCACCTCATCTGCCCTGGCAGCAGGGCTGGAGGTGACCTGACCGAGGAGGGGCCGTGGTCGCCAGTCGGGGACAACAGACGTGGCAGGTTCGGGCAGCCTGCCGCGGGCCGCAGGCGGTGATCTTCTTCCCGCCATCCCACATCGAGCGCAAAGAGGAGCGCCTGCAGCGAGAGGGGCGGGCCAAGGCCATCTGCGGCGTCTGCCCCGTCGAGGACGAGTGCCTCGACTACGCCATCAGGATCCGTGAGCCGCACGGGATCTGGGGTGGTCGCAACGAGACGGAGCGCAAGGCTCTCATCGACCGGACGTCGTTCCAGGCACCGCGCCCGTACCTCTGACCGATCCCCTACGGTGGTCCGATGACCGCCGTGGCGCTACGGGACGCCGCCACGGTCATGCTCGTGAGGGATCGCGACGAGTGCCGACCCGCCCGGAGGGACCTCAATGCCGGAGCCGGGGCCGGGGGCAGCCCGGGCATGGAGGTCCTGATGCTGCGGCGCAACCTCGAATCGACCTGGGTCGGGGGCGCACACCTGTTCCCGGGCGGTGCCCTCGACGCCGAGGACCGTTCCGCCGAGATGGCCTCGTTCTGCCGCGGCCGCAGCGACGCCGAGGCGAGCGCCGTGATGGGTGTGGTGGAAGGGGGAGGGGCTTTCTTCGTGGCGGCCGTGCGAGAGTGCTTCGAGGAGGCCGGCATCCTCCTTGCAGCCACCGGGGCCGGCCCGGTCTCCTTCTCCGATCCCGCCGACGCCCGCCGCTTCGAGGAGCACCGGCGCCGCCTCAACGCCGGCGAGGTCTCCCTCGCGAGCATCTGCCGCGACGAGGGGCTCGTCCTCGAGCTCGACCGCCTCGGCTACTTCAGCCACTGGATCACCCCCGAAGGGTCGCCGAGACGCTACGACACCCGCTTTTTCGTCGCAGTGGTGCCCGAGCACCAAGAGGCGCTCTGCGACGATCACGAGGTGGTCGACAGCATCTGGATCGAGCCTGGAGACGCCCTCGAGCGCCACGCCGCCGGCGAGATCGATCTCCTCCTTCCCACGACGAAAAACCTGGAGGCGATCTCGCGCTTCACCGCCGCCGACGATCTGCTGGCGGCTGCCGCGGCGGTCGACGTGCCGGCCAT
The DNA here is from genome assembly GCA_050742375.1 of Acidimicrobiales bacterium. Taxonomy (GTDB): domain Bacteria; phylum Actinomycetota; class Acidimicrobiia; order Acidimicrobiales; family Bog-793; genus JAKATT01. Next base: position 4,142 of record JBOGHY010000266.1, read on the forward strand.
CCAGCCACGCCTGGCGGTCGAGGGCCCCGGGGTGCGCATCATGCTGCCGGGCGACCCCGGCTACGAGGCGGCCACGGGGCTGCCGCCGGGGGCGCCCTTCCCCGGAGCTCGCCACCGAGCGGGCCCGGGATGACGGCGGGCCACGACCGAGCCGCGGGCCACGACCGAGCCGTGGGCCACGACCAAGCCGCGGGCCGCGACCGAGCCGCGGGCGCACCGTGACGGCGGGCCACGACGGAGCGGCGCCGGCCGGGCGCGAGGTAGAGGTGGCGCCGGGCGTCGTCCGACTGACGGCCCCGAACCCGTCTCTGATGACGGGACCCGGGACCAACAGCTACCTGGTGGGCGCCTCCGAGCTCGTCGCCATCGATCCCGGTCCAAAAGACGACGCCCACGTCGGGGCCCTCCTCGAGGCCGCCTCGCGGCGCGGCGGGCGAATCTGCGCCGTGCTCGTCACCCACACGCACCCCGACCACGCCCCTGGCGCCACCGCCCTCGGGGCGCGCGCCGGAGCCCCTCTGCTCGGATGGGGCGAGCGGGACGGCTTCGTGCCGGACCGCGTCCTTCGCGACGGAGACCACGTCGGGACGGGGGACGGCGAGCTGACCGCCCTCCACACCCCCGGGCACGCCTCGAACCATCTCTGCTACATGCTGTCGGAGCCGCGGATCCTCTTCTCGGGCGATCACATAATGGGAGGCTCCACCGTCGTCATCGCCCCGCCCGACGGAGACATGGCCGCCTACCTCTCCTCGCTCTCCCGCCTCGCCCGCCTCTCCCCGCCGATCGGGGCCATCGCCCCCGGCCACGGGGCGATGATCCGAAACCCGGTCGAGGTGATCGAGCAGTACCGGGCGCACCGCCTCGCCCGGGAGGCTTCGGTGCTGGCGGTGCTCGGCTCTCGGGGCGGCGCCGGCGTCGGGATCGACGAGATCGTCGCGGAGATCTACGTCGAGGTCCCCGTCGAGCTCCATCCCATCGCCAGGTACTCGGTATGGGCCCATCTGTTGAAGCTGCGCGGCGAGTCGAAGGCGGCATGCGAGCGCCCCGACGACATCTCGGCCGCCTGGTCGGCGGTGGGCGCCTGAGCAGGCGTCAGCCTCCGAGCGCCTCTTCTACCTTGGCGAGAATCCGGGCGCTGCAGCCGCTCATCTCCACCATCGGCACGACATCGGTGACAATCCGCTCCGCCATCTCGGTGAAGACGGCCGCCACTGGCGAGTCTCCGCAGGCAACGGGCGTACCGGCGTCCCCACCGGCCGCCACGGCGGGGTCGAGGGGCACCTCGCCTATCAACGGGACGCCGATCTCGGCCGCCAGCCGCCGGCCGCCGCCAACACCGAAGAGGGGATAGACGGTCCCGTGCTCGCAGGTGAAGGCAGACATGTTCTCGATTACGCCGGCTACGCGGAGGTGTCCCTTGCGCGCCATGTCGGCGGCCCGGCCGGCGACCTTCTGCGCCGCCAGGGGGGGAGTCGTAACTATGACCACCTCGGTCCGGGGCAGCATCCGGGCGAGGCCCATCTGGACGTCGCCTGTTCCCGGCGGGAGGTCCACGAGCAGGTAGTCGACCGCTCCCCAGTGGACGTCCTCCAGGAAGTGCTGCACCGCCCGGTTGAGCACGAGGCCCCGCCACATGATGGCCGTGTCCTCGTCGGAGAGGAAGCCCATCGAGATGACCCGGACGACGCCGGATCCCGCCTTC
>JBOGHY010000267.1:0-5115 GCA_050742375.1 Acidimicrobiales bacterium
TGCGTTGTCGCTGGTCGTGGGCCTGCGGCTGTCGTGTGTCTGGGGTCTTTCGCGCCTCTTGTGGTCTCTGTCTGCCGCTCCGGCAAGCCTTCTGCCCTTTGGTGTATACACACGTAGTGGCGACAACTCAGAAGACTTCCGAAGGTCCGAAGGCCCGGCCCGAAAGAGGCTCGGCGAGCAGGGCGGCTCCCCTGCTCGCGCCCCACAGGCCCGTGCCTTCACAGGAGGTGCGGCAGCGTGCCCTGAACGAGCGCCTGCGTCGTCGGCTGCGCCGTCCCGCCCAACGGCTCGGCATTGACCATTAGCAGCGACATCCCTCGCTGCAGCTGGACGGCAACCGTCCCGGGGCTTCGCCCTATCACGCCGAGAGAGATCACGCTGTGACCTCGCACCACCCAGACCTGGAAGGTCTCCGAAGCTGGAAGGCGCGGCATGGAGCGGGGCTCGAGGAAGGCGTGCCCGTCCGGCAGGACCACCAGTACCGCCTTCCACGGCGCGGTGGTCGAGCTCAGCGTCACGGTTCGATGCGCCGGATCGGAGGACGCCGCCTGGGCCTGCCCGGCGGCACCGCCGCTGACGATCGCGTTGCGAAGCGAGCTCACCTGGTGGTCGAGGGTGCCGACCCTGGCAGAGAGCAGGCCGACGACTACGGCCAAAGCGGCCGCGATGGAGCCGATCGCGACGAGTGCGGTCCGGACCCAGGACCTGACGGGCCGAACGGTCGCGAGCTCCGCCTGGTCGGTTGGCGAGGAGGCGCCGGGCAGCGCCGCCGAGGGCTTGCCGGGCGCCGGCTGCGAGGAGGCGCCGGGCACCGCCGAGGGGGCGGGCACCCCGACGGCTGCCGGAGCGGCTGCGGCCGGTCCCAGCCCGATCTCCGCAGCGATGCGCTCCCAGACTCCCTCGGGTGCGAGCGCTCCAGAATTGCCGAGGGCCGTCGCGACTGCCAGGTTCGCCGTCATCTCGCCCCGGCAGCGGGCACAGCCTATCAGATGTGCCTCGACGATCTCTTTCTCGGCCGGATCGGTGGCATCGAGCGCGTAGGCGCCGAGCAGCTCTTCGATCTCTTTGTGCTCCATCAGGTCCCCTCGTTTCCCCCGACGACGCCTACGGCGGCCAGCTGCTGGTGCATCCGCCTCAATCCCGACCGGATGCGGCTCTTCACCGTCCCCTCGGGCTCGCCCAGCACCTCGGCGACCTCCCGGTAGCTGTGACCGCCGAAGTAGGCGAGCTCGATGGGTCGGCGCTCGGCGTCCGTGAGCTCGCTCAGCGCCGAGCGAACGTGTTCCGCGACGAATAGGTCGCCTACCTCGCGCTCGAGGTCGTACCCGGCTCCCGCGGTCATCCTCGCCTCTCGTTCCTCCCGTCGCGCCCGAGCCGTCTCGGCGCGCAGCAAGTCGACAGCTCGGCTGTGGGTCTGTGAGAGGAGGAAAGACCGCAGGGTGCCCCGTTGCCCGTCGAAGCGCTCCGGCTCATTCCAAAGGCGTACGAAGATCTCCTGCACCACCTCCTCCGCCACGCCGGCGTCCCAGAGCAAGCGCCTCGCAAGTGCGAAAACCGCACCGGAGTGTCTCCGGAAGACCTCCGCGAGAGCGTCGTCCCGGTAGCGGGCGATCGCGACCACGAGATTGTCGTCGCTCGCCTGCTGCAGGTCGGCTCGCATCTCACCTGTTGTCCGAGACAGCTCGGACTTCGGATGATCCCGCGCCTCGCCTCGATGGTCCGGCGACTCCCGACTGCCCGGCTGCGCGTCGCCGATGCGCCTGTGGCCCGGCTGCGCGTCGCCCGGTGATGCCTCCAGGGCTCCAGGCTCGCTGGATGTCACGGTCGACAGGCTACGGCCCTGCGCTCCAGGAATGCCCGCTCGGGGCTGCCGTCACAGCACATAGCACCGACGACTTAGAGTCGGGGCCGCTCGACCGGTAGGCGGGCGGGCCGGTAGGCCCGGCTCAGAAGAGCGTCGCCTCGCTTTGCTGCGCTAGCGCCACGTCCACTGGAGGCTCGAGCGACTCGGGCGTGGAGTCTCGTGGTCGTCGGGGGCCGGCGTGGCGCCGAGGGCTCCGGCGACCGAGCAGCCCGAAGCGGGGGCTCACGAGGTCGGGTTCGAACGAGCGCACCCGCTCGACCCTCCGCGAAGCCTCCTCCCCGATCACCGCGCCGGGAGGCGGACGCCGGCTCGGTGCCGAGCCTTCCACAAGGGCCAGCTCTACCCAGGACGCCCCGTTGCTCGTGTTGGTCACGTGCGCCCTGAAGCGCCAATGCCTCCCACGGGGGCTGTTGCCCGAGACGCGCACCACGTCGCCCGCCGAAAGCCCGTTCCAGTGCTCCAGGCGCACGAAGCGTTGCAGGGCGCGCTCACTCTCCTGGCGGGCCGTGGGACTGGGTCGTCGTTTCACCAAGCCGAGGCGCGAGCCAATCACGGCTGTGCCTGGCGCGGCGGGAGGGCGGCGGGATGGCATCGAGCACCAACATAGGTTTCCGATGTGTCACCACGGGGTGATGGTCCGGCACCGGTGAGACCGCGCCCAGCCGGGGATCGAGGTACGGCAGACTGGAAATGGTGGGATTCGCGCGGTCGCGACTTCGTCCGGCGCCAGTGAGCTCGGCGCTGTTGCTCGGGGCGGGCGGCCTTGTGCTCGCCGTTCTGCTCGGCGGCTGCGGCAAGCCCGTCGTGCCGCCGACCCCGAAGGTGAAGGTGAACGCCGCCGGGCCGGCCGCCGGAGGCCCGTCTGCTACGACTCCGCTCTCCAGCCTCACGAGCGTCCAGTCCCCCCTTAGTCGCCCACGTCTGGCGCGCAAGGAAGCGGCCCGGCTGCTCGATGCGGCGCTGCTGCCGCCGGGCTCGAGGCCTTCGGCGGCGGAACCGGCCGGTGACGGCCACGTTCTCAAGGCTCCCCCGCAGTCGATCGGCAGCCCCAATCTCGTCGACCTGCACCGTTTCTTCGTCGCCCCGAGCGCCGCGGTCTCGGTCCAGGCGTGGCTGCGGTCGCACCCGCCGGGGGGTGCCAGGGCAAATGGCTACGGCTCGCAGGACGGCCCGAAGGGGGTCCAGGCCTACTTCGTCGTCGACACATTTGCAGAGGTCCGGAATCTCTTTGACAACCGCGTGCTCGTCGTGTCGGACGCGCCACTTCCGGGGCGCCGAAGCGCCATCCGGGTCGATGCCCAGGTGACGTGGCTTCCCGCCAAGCCGCCCGGAGACGTCGTCGGGCCTGCCGGTGAGCTCACGGTGTCCGTCTCGCCGCCCCTCGGCGCCAGGCCGGGTCGGTACCGGGAGGTGTCGACGACCGACCGCGCGAAGATCGCCGCCATCCGCCGCTCTCTGAACGAGCTGCAGGTCTACCCGCCCGGCCAGTTCGGTTGCCCTGCGGACGTCGGTGGCTCCCTCGAGCTCAGCTTCCGGGTGCGAAGCGGACGGCCGCCCTTCGCTCGGGTCGTGGCGGCCACGTCCGGCTGTCAGCAGGTCGAGGTCTATCGCGGCGCGCACCCCGTCTGGCCAGAGCTCTGGGGGATCGGCCTCAATGGTCACGCGGACTTTGCCACCACGGTGGAGAGGCTCATGGGGCTCCCGGCGGGCTACGGCCTCTGAGAAGAGGAGACCGAGAAGGGGCGCGCACGAAGCGCCGCCAACGAAGCGCCGCACGGAGCGCCGCCGCAGGGGCGCCGCACCTGGAAGCGTGCCGAAGGGGCGCCACCGGGCACTCCCGAGCACCGGCCCCCGAGCTACCTCGACGGCCTGCGCCTCGTCTCGGAGGTCGACATCGCACTCGGCGAACACGAGCTCGTGCCCCATACCCGATCCGTGCTGCGTCACAAGGCGATCAGGCACGGCTGATGAGAGACTCGACCTGCAGCACCCGGATGAGGCGGACTCCGGTCGAGGCCACGACGCCGAGGTCGCCCTCGTCCCCGACGACGCCCGCCTCGTTGCTCACCGCCCAGTGCACCTCCCACTCCACAGACGCCGAAAGCCCCTCCCTCTTCCCGAAGGTCGACTGGTCGAACACGAACGTGCAGTTGCTCGACTGCGCCGTCGGCGCCAACTCCAGCCGGTAGGGCGTACCAGGCCCGTCGCAGGTCTGGGCGAGCACCTCGGGCGCATAGGTCACGCCCCCCTCCGGGTCGTCGGTGGGGCTCGGGAAGCTCCAGCCGGCGCGCCACGCGACGTCGAGCGGCTTCGCCCAGATGGTGGCGACGAGCCCGTGAACCGTGGAGCGGGCGACGTACTCGTGCCAGATGCCGCCATCTATCCACAGCCATGTCGGGAAATTGACGACCGTGGCGGCGGGGATGCCTCCGAGGGACGACGGCGACGTCTCGACAGTGGGCACGGGCAGGCGGGTTTCGGCGTACGCCCGCTCGTTCACGGGCGGCAGGGTCGGTCCCGGGAGTGGCGGAACGGTGTCCCAGAAGATCCACAGCCACCTCGGCCCCATGCCGGGCGGGCTCGCCTCGGGGAGGGAGGACTCGACGTATCCGCCGCTTGGCGGAACGGCGGAGCGGTCCCGGCAGGCGACCAGGTCGAAGTGATCGATCGGCGTCGCCTTGCTCAAGAGCTCCTCGGCCCAGAGATCGACGCCCCATATGCCCGGGTGGCCGCCGCCTTGCGGCTGGTCGAAGAACTCCGGCGGCAGACCGGACTGGACGAGGGCGTCGTTGACGCCCCCGAGAGAGGGGCCGAGGTCGATCCACACGCAGTCGGCGACGCCGCCGCCCGGCCCGCCGGTGTCCGGTCCCGGACCGGTCGGGCTGCCTGCCCACCATGTCATCGACCAGATCGTGTCGCCTGTCGTGCCGCCGGTGCCGCCGCCGGCCCCGGCCTCGGCGACACCGTTCGGAGCGGTCACGCCTAACACGACGGCCAGCACCACGAGGAGAGCCTGAAGGATGACGAGGTCGCGGTGGGGATGCGGGCGTTCCCGTCTCGGGCGCGAACGGCTCGACCCGTCCGGCTCACTTCCTGCCCGGTGCTGCCTCAAAGGCCGTGGCACGGCCCCTCCGTCCCGGTGCCGTCGGCGGCCGCGGCGACCGTCTCGAAGATCATCCAGGAGCCGCGGATCAGCTCGAGCACGGACCGGTAGGACGTGTAGCCGGCGCCCCCGCCGAGGTCGGCAGGCC
>JBOGHY010000268.1:0-7198 GCA_050742375.1 Acidimicrobiales bacterium
TCCTCGATCTCTTCGAGGTGCTCCTCGGCTGCCTGCCGCCCGATCTCAGGATCACTGCCTGCGCCAAGGCCGCGGGTGAGCTGGCGTCCGATGTCGAGCTTGATGTCCGACTCGCTCGACAGCAGGGCCTGAGCATCTGTATTCACGGCAATGAACTCGACGCCCCCGAGGCCAGACTCGATCATCCGGTTGACGGCATTGACACCGCCTCCGCCGACACCGACGACTTTGATCATGGCAATGAAGCTGTGGCCAGGGTTGCTCATGCGCGCTCCGTCCTCCCCTGTGGTCCCGGCGGGACGATCGGCACTGACCCACTCGGCGAGCTCGTGAGCGGTCTCAGCCACCAGACTTTCGGGGGAAGGTTACGGCGCTAGGGCTACCTAAGCAAGACCGGAGCCTCGGGGTCGCGCAGGTCGACAACCCGCACGCCCTCGAGGCCGCCGTGGGCGAGCACGGTGGCGAGGGAGACGAACTTCTGTCTGAGCTGGGTGGCGACACCGACCTCGGCCACGATGCCATCGTCGAGCACGAGCCTTGTGCCTCCGGCGTCGGCATAGATGGCCGAGGTCTCGGCCACCATCGACTCGGGAAGCCCTGCGGCGACGGCGGTCAGCTCGGCGCCCCGCCTGCCGAGAGTGCTGCCGGGCCTGCCCACCGGGGCGCTCGTTCGCACGAGGGGCAGGGACGGCGGGCGAGCCGCCAGGTCCTCGAGCACATGGCCCGAGCCGTCGCACAGGGCCACCGGCCCACCTTTTCCTGCCAGAGCGACGGCGGCGACTGGGACGCGTTCGGTCACCCGGATCGTGACCGTGGACGGCCACGAGATGGTGACGGCCGCCGCGGCGACCCACGGCAGCCGCTCGAGGCGGCGAGACACGATCGCCGGCGAGACGTCGATCAGGGGAGGCGATCCCTGGAGGTGGGCGGCGGCGAGGATGGTCGAGCGGGGGGTGTGGCGGGATCCGAGCACCCGCACGGTGCGGGCGCCGAAGAGTCCGGTGTGCACGATGAGCAAGCCGCCTGTGGCGAGCGAGGCCGCGCCGAGAGCGAGCACCAGGCGCCGGCGCCGGCGCCGCCCGCGCTCGCGGGCGACGTCGACCCTGCGCTCGTGGATGCGCGGGTCGGTCACCGGTCCCCCCTCACGGCGACGGGCATGGCGGGGGCGGCCCCGGGGGTCGCGGATCTCACGCGCTCGCCCCGAAGCCGAGCATCTGGAGCTCCACCTCGAGGTCCACCCCGAGTCGCCTCGACACCTGTTCGCGCACCGTCGCCACCACCTTTGCGACGTCGTCGGCGGAGCCGCCCTCGTCGGCCTGGACAAAATTGGCGTGCTTGGCGGACACGGCGGCGCTTCCGACGCGTAGGCCCTTTAGGCCAGCCGCCTCGATCAGGCGACCGGCACTGTCTCCGTCGGGATTGGTGAAGACCGACCCGGCGTTCTGACCGCCCGGCTGGTTCGCCCGCCGCCATGACACGATCTCGGCGATGCGGGCGTTCGACTCGGCGGTGTCGCCGGCATCGAGCCGGAAGGTCGCCTCGACGACGAGCTCGGACGCTGCGATCGACGAGGTCCGGTACCCGAGCGCCAGGGCGGCCGCCGGCCGCCAGCTCGAGGTGCCGGACCGCAGCCCGACCACCCGGCAGGCCACCAGCCGGTCGCTCGTCTGGGCCCCGTGGCCGCCGGCGTTCATCCGGACGGCACCCCCGACAGAGCCGGGAATGCCGACGGCCCACTCCATGCCCCCGCCTCCCGCCGATGAGGCGCGCCGGGCGAGGACGGGATAGGCGGCCCCGCCGCCGGCTGTGAGCTCGCCGGCAGTGATCCCCCGGCCCGGCCCGGGCGAACCGCCTGCCCCCGGGCCGGCCGTGAGCCCGCCGCCGGAGCCGATCCGGGCGAATTCGCCCGCCAGCCGGATTGCGACGCCTGGCCACCCCGAGTCGGCGACGAGCAGGTTCGAGCCCTTGCCGACCACGAGCAGGTCCACGGCGTGCCCCGCGAGCGCCTCCATGAGGCGCTCGAGCTCGCCTTCGTTGCCCACTTCGACGAACAGCGCCGCCGGGCCTCCGACGCGGTAGGTCGTGAGCGGCCCGAGCGGCACGCCCCGGCGACAAAGGCCGCCGAGGGCGGACGCCACCTCCGCGAGCCCGGAGCCTGCCCAGCTCCGGACCGCTCTGGCGCTCACCGCGTCGCCTCGCGCAGCAGCTCGTCGGCAAGCCCGCTCAGGTCCCCCGCCTGCATTGTGATGCAGCAGTCCCCGGCACGCAGCTCCTGGCGCAGACAAGCGATGAGCTCCTCGTGAGAGGCGGTGTAGCGCACCTCCCGGCCGGCGTCGGCCGCCCGCACCGCCTCGGCGACGAGCGCGCCGGTCACGCCGGGCCGGGGCGCCTCCCCCGCCGCGTAGACATCGGTCACGATGACGACGTCGGCATCGGAGAAGGCGCCGCCGAAGTCGGCGGCGAGCGCGGCGATCCTCGAGTACCGGTGAGGCTGGAACACGGCCACGATCCGCTCGAAGCCGCCACCCCGCGCCGCCGCCAGCGCCGCTTTGACCTCGCTCGGCAGATGGGCGTAGTCGTCGACGAAGGTGACCCCGCCGCCCTCGCCGCGGAACTCGAAGCGCCGCGCGACTCCGGCATAGCGGGCGAGCGCCCGCTTGGCGGCGCCGGGTCGGGCGCCGAGCACCAAGGCCGCCCCGACGGCGGCGGCGGCGTTACGGGCGTTGTGCTCCCCGGGCACGGCCAGCTCGAATGTGCCGAGGTCGGTGGCGCCGTCGAAGAGGTGGAAGCGGCTCGAGCTCCGCCCGCTCGCCACCGGTCCGAGCCGGAAGCGCGCCTGCTCTGTCTGGCCGAAGCCGTGAGCAGTACCAGGCGCGAGTGCCGCCGCCCGATCGTCGGCGGCCACCACCGTGTGCTCCGCGCCGCCCATGAAGGTCCTGAAGGCCGCCTCGAGCGCCTCGTAGCTCCCGTAGTGCTCGAGGTGGTCCGGCTCGACGCTCGTCACGACGGCCACCTCGGGGCGCAGTCGCAGGAAGGTGCCGTCGCTCTCGTCCGCCTCGACGACGAGCAGCGGTCCCTCGTCCCAGAGGGCGTTCGTCTCGACGTCGTTCACGTCGCCGCCGATGATGAAGCTCGGTCGCATCCCTGCCTCTCGGAGGATGAGCGAGAGCATCGAGGCTGTCGTGGTCTTGCCGTGAGTGCCGGCCACGGCGACCAGGCGACGTCCGGCGGCGATCTCGGCGAGGACGTCTGCCCGGGAGTGGACCGGGATCCCTCGGCGGCGAGCGGCTTGCACCTCGGGGTTCGACTCCGGCACGGCAGTGGAGATGGCGAGCATGGAGGCGCCGGCGACGTTGGAGGCGTTGTGGCCGACCACCACCCTTAGCCCGAGGGCGCCAAGGCGGTCGAGGGTGCTCGAGGCCTTTAGATCGCTCCCCGTCACCTCGTGGCCCATGGCGGCGAGAACCGTTGCGATGGCGCTCATCCCGGCCCCGCCGATGCCGACGAGATGGACGTGCTGGCGGGTCCGCAGATCGATCATCGGCGCCCTGTGCCCCGAGCGCGAGCTTCATGGCGGCGGGTTCCCGCCCGAGCGCCTCCCCACCACGGCCGGCCCCGGCGGGCGACCGACTCGGCCAGTTCCGCAACCCGCCCGGCGGCATCGCTCCGCCCGAGCGAGCGCGCTGCGGCCTCCATGGTGGATCGCCGTTGCGGGCTCGACAGGAGCTCGCCGGCGAGAGCGCCGAGCCGCTCGGCGTCGCAGTCGGCGTCGGCGAGCACCACGGCGGCGCCAACATCCTCGAGGGCGGCGGCGTTTCGCGTCTGGTGGTCCCTCGGAGCTCCGGGAAGGGGAACGAGGATGCTCGGGACGCCGAGCGCCGCCAGCTCGGCGACCGTCGAGGCGCCGGCGCGGGCTACGGCGAGGTCGCAAGCCAAAAGCGCCGCCGCCATGTTCGGCTCGTAGCCCACCAGGTGGTAGTCGAGGCCGGGCCCGCCGTCGGCAGGCCCGAGCCCCGCTGCGGCGGCAACGGCCCCGGTCTCGCCGAGATCGCGGGCGCCGGTCACGTGATAGAGGCTCAGATCGCCTCGGCGCGCCCAGGTGAGGGCGAGCGACACGGTGGCCTCGTTGATCCGGCGGGCGCCGAGCGAGCCGCCCGTGACGAGCAGCACGGAGCGCTCGGGCGGCAGTCCGAGGGCATCGCGTGCCGCCAGACGGCCGGCCGCTCCGCCTTGGAGGGCAGAGATCGCCTGGCGCAGCGGTGGGCCGGTCAGCTCGCTCCTCGGAAGGCCGGTCCCCTCGAGAGCGACGGCGTTCACGGTCGCCAGGCGCCCAACGAGGCGATTGGCGGCGCCCGGAACGGCATCGATCGTGACGACGACGAGCGGGATCCGCCAGATCAGCGCCGCCAGGGAGGCCGGCAGGCCGGCGTAGCCGCCGAGGGAGACGACCACCTCGGGGCGCCGGCGCCCGAGCAGGACGACCGAGCGGGCGGCGGCCAGCGCGAGGCCGCCCAGCGCCGCTATGTTGCCAAGCGCAAGGCGGCGTCTGATCCCGCGGCCCGGCAGGCATGTGAGCTCGAAGCCCGCGGCAGGGATGAGCTGCGCCTCCATGCCCCGGCGGGCACCCACGAAGTGGATCGACCGCGGCTCGTGACCGCGTGCGACGAGCGCCTCGGCGACCGCCAGGGCCGGCTGGACATGGCCACCGGTGCCGCCGCCCGTTACGACGGCATAAGTCGGGACCCGGCCCCCGCCCGCAGCGCCGCCCGCAGCCGCCCCGGTAGCTATGTGCTCCGGCCCGCCTGCCGTGCCTTCCCTTGCGGTCGCCACCGCGCTCACGGCCCGTTCCGTCGTGAGCCCCGCCGGTCCGGCGCCGGCCGGGCCGGCGGGGCGCTGGATGCTGCCAGCTCCGCCATGGGCCCCCCTTGGCGCCGGGCGATCCCGGCGAGGACGCCGGCTCCCACCATGGCGACGATTAGAGCCGACCCCCCGTAGGAGACGAACGGGAGCGGCACGCCGGTCACCGGCAGGGCATCGGTGACGCCACCGATGTTGATCGCCGCCTGGGCGATTATCCAGACCGTCACGCCGGCGGCGACGAGGCGCATGAAGGGGTCCCGCTCGCGCATCGCCACACGCAGCCCGACAAAGGCAAAGCAGCCGAAGCAGCCGATCACCGCGATGGAGCCGGCGAGCCCGAGGTTGCCCCCGATCACTGCGAAAACGAAGTCCGTGTGCGCATTGGGAAGGTAGCCCCACGGCGTCTGCGAGCCGCCGACGCCGCTACCGGCGGCACCCCCCATGCCGAGCGTGGCGAGCGACTGGACGACCTGGTAGCCGGAGCCGCTCGCGTGGGCGAGGGGATGCAGGAAAGAGAGAAGACGAGCGCGACGGTAGGCGGCGTGCAACGCGAAGAAGCCTCCGAGAACCGAGACGCCGCAGACCACGCCGCCGAGAAGGCGCAGCCGGACGCCCCCGGCGAAGAGCAGGCCGAAGGTGATGCAGCACAAGACCATGGCGGTGCCGAGGTCGGGCTGGGCCACGATGAGCTCGCCCCCGACACCGAGCAGGATCAGCATCGGCACGACGACCGCCCTCCACTGGTCGGGCCGGGACGAGCGCCGGGCCAGCAGGTCGGCGCCGAAGACGATCATCCCGATCTTCATGAGCTCAGACGGCTGGATCTGGATCGGGCCCATCCCGATCCAGCGGCTCGAGCCCCCGGCGTCGTGGCCGATGCCGGGGAGGAAGACCGCCACAAGCAGGCAGAGCGCGCCGAGCGGGAGCACGAAGCGGAACCGGCGCACCGTGCGGGGCGACACCCGCGCCGCCGCGATCCCGCAGACGAGCCCGATGGCCATGAACACGCCTTGGTGGATGAAGTCGGAGTACGGCGAGAGCCCCGACAGTGCCGAGGAAGCCTCCGAGGCGGCGAGCACGAGCGGCAGGCCCAAGAGGCAAAGCCCGCCGACGGTGGCGAGAAGGAGGGCATGGTCGCGCCTGGCGGCGCTGCGCAGAGCGGAGCCTCGAAGGGTGGCTCGGATGGGCCTGGTGCCGGAGTCTGAGGCGCCTGTTCGAGCGCCATCCACGGGGTCAGCGCCGCCGCCGCCGGCCGAGGCAAGTCTTCGCCCCGAGAGGGGGCTCAAGGCGTGGATCATCGTTGCTCCCTTCCCGCCGGGCGCGCCGCCGCGAAGTGCCCGGCGACCGCGCGCGCAAAATCGTCGCCTCGCTCGGCGTAGGAGGCATAGGCATCGAATGAGGCGCAGCCCGGCGAGAGCAGCACCGCGTCGCCGGGACCGGCCACCGAAGCGGCGGCAGCGACCGCCTCGTCCATGGAGAGCACGCGCATCACGGGCGCGATCGGCGCGAAGGCCGACGCGACGTCGGCCGCCGCCTCGCCGAGGGCGACGACTGCACGGAGCCGGGCGGTGCCCGGACCGCTGCCGGCGTGCTGCTCGTCCGCCAGGAAGGCGGGGATGGAGGCAAGGTCGAGACCCTTGTTGCGACCGCCCGCCACAAGGACGACCGACTCGAAGCCCGACAGAGCCGCGCAGACTGCCGAGGGCGTCGTGGCCTTGGAGTCGTCGTAGTAGGAGACGCCCAAATATGTCCCGACGAGCTCGATGCGGTGCCGCAGGGACACCCCGGCGAGCACAGCCGCCCGGCAGCCGGTGATGTTGCCCCCGGCGCCGAGGGCACAAGCCGCAGCGGCCAGCGCGTTGGCGCGGTCGTGAGGCAGGCGTCGGGGCAGTTCGGCCACTGCCACCACCGCCTCCCCCCCCGGCACGATCAGGAACCCACCCTCCTCGCGGTAGTCGCCCACCCGCAGGCCGAAGGTCACGACCGACCCTCCGGCGCCGGCGGATGCCTTTGCGACGACCGGATCCTCGGCGTTGGCGACGGCTAGATCGCCCTGGTGCTGTCGGCGCCAGATGCGTTCCTTGGCGGCGGCGTAGTCGCCAAGGTCCGCGTGCCAGTCGAGGTGGTCCGGGGCGAAGTTCAACCAGCAGGCAACCGTCGGATGGAACCACCTGGTCCAGGCGAGCTGGAACGACGACACCTCGGCCACGGCCACCCCGGGCACAGCAGCCTCGGCGCCGAGTGCCCGAGGGCCGCGCGCCTGGGAGGCGAGCGCCTGGGAGGCGACCTCGACAAGCGGGCGACCGATGTTGCCGGCCGCCACGGCTGCCGTGCCGGA